>DATIUU010000307.1:0-7394 GCA_035466635.1 Woeseiaceae bacterium | reverse complement strand
CACGGCGCAGGCATCAGTCTCGATCGGCGGGCCGGACTTCGAGCTGCCCCCCGTGCACCTGCGCGACAGCGAATGCCGCTCCGGTATCCGCTGCAGTACCTCGCTGGACGTCGCGTTCGAGAACCTCGCCCTCGGCGCGGTGAGCGTAGACGGGGTCGCGGCCGGCAGTGCGGCCGTCGAGTTCGCGGGCGGCGAGGACCGCTGGGAAGCCTCGGCGGCGGACACCCGCCTGACACTGAAACGGCCGGCGATCGGCGGCCGCCGCGTCATCGCCCCCGCCGTCCATGCGGACCTCGCGGCCGCCGACGGCCGGCTGTCGGCGGCCGTGCGGTTCGGCACGCCGGATGGCGGTCTCGCCGGGACGGCGACGCTCTCGCACGACCTCGAGAGCGGCCGCGGCGAATTGACCCTGGATGCCGCCACCATCGATTTCGCCACGCTGCCACTGGCGGGCCTCTTCATCGACTGGCCTTACGACTGGAACGTCGAGGCCGGCACGGCTGCCGCGGACGCGGACGTTAGCTGGCAGGAGACGGACACCGGCTTCGCGGTGTCGGGCACGCTGGCCGCGACCGCAGGCGACCTCGCCGGCCGCTATGCCGAGATCGGTTTCGTGGGTTTCAGCACCCGGATCGACGCCGCGATCGGCCCACAAGCGACGGTCACGCTGCAGCCGGCCCGGTTCGATGTCGCGCTGGTCGACGTCGGGTTTCCCGTCGAGGACATCAGCGGAATCGCAACGCCCGATATCGAGGAATCGGCATTCGCCGTGAGCGGCCTGTCGATGAGCCTGCTCGGCGGCACCGTGACCGCCGACCCGTTCCGCTTCGACCTGGATGCCGACGGCAATCAACTGACGCTGCGGGCGAGCGGCATTCAGCTGCCGTTAATGGCCGCCCTTGCAGACTTGGAAGCCGTAACCATCAGCGGCAGCGTATCGGGACAGATTCCTGTGACCATTAGAGGCAACAAGGTGATCATCGACGGCGGCCACCTCGAGAACGACCCGCCGGGGGGCGTCATCCGTTACGGCGGCGCTGCCGCCGGGAACGTCGTGGACGACGGCTCGCAACTCGGCGTCGTCACCAGGACGCTGCGGAATTTCGAATTCGACTCGCTCAGTTCCGCGGTCGAGTACGCCGAGAACGGCGACCTGGTGTTGCAGATGCGGCTCGAAGGGATCAACCCGGACTTCGATCCCACGCAGCCGGTGATCCTGAATCTCAACGTGCAGAACAACGTCCCGCAGATGTTGCGCAGCCTGCAGGCGACGCGGTCCATCGGAGAGGTCCTCGAGCAGAGGCTCTCGAAATGACGCTTCCGGCGCCGCCGGGCATACGCTAAGCTGGCCGAGGGTGCTCCGAAGGTACTGACCATGTCCAGAATTTTACTGACCAGCGTTGTCCTGATCCTGCTCGCAGGCTGCAGCCCGACCGTCAAGGTGGAGGCGCCGAAGGAGCCGATCGAGATCAACCTGAACGTCAAGATCGAACACCACATTCGCGTACAGGTCGACAAGGAACTCGAAGACCTGTTCGAAGAAGACAGTGAGCTGTTTTGAGGGGCTATACCATGAAACCCGATTTGATGAGGCAATTCGTCGCAACGCTCCTGCTCGTGCTCGCCTTCCAGGGCGCGTGGGCCATCGACATCCAGGCCGCCAAGGAACAGGGGCTGGTGGGTGAAGCCAATACCGGCTTCCTGGCCGCAGTCGGCACGCCAGGTGCGGAGGTGAAGGCCCTGATCGACGAGGTCAATGCGAAGCGCAGGGCCGAGTTCAAGCGCACCGCCGAGAAGACGGGCGCCACCCTGCAGCAGGTGCAGGTCCGCTTCTACGAGCTGGCCGTGCAGCGTACGGCGCCGGGGCACTACTACCAGGACGCGAGCGGCAACTGGCAGCGAAAATAGCCGCGCTATGACGCGTCAGTCGAAGCGCGTGTAGTTCATCGCCGCGTCGACACGCTCCCGGGCCATCCGCACGGCCGCTGCGCGCGGCGGTATCCGGTCGCGGTCCGCGCGCTCCAGCATCTCCGCCGTGTTCGCGCGCACCTTCTCGTCGATCGCCGCGAACGCATCGCGCTTGCGGCCGCCCGCAAACTCGACCGCCGCGCAGATAACGCCGCCGGCGTTGGCGATGAAGTCGGGAATGCACAGCACGCCGCGTTCGTGCAGCATGTGCTCGGCCTCTTCGGTGATGCCGATGTTCGCCCCCGGCACGATGAGGCGCGCCCTGACCGTCGCCTGGTTGTCGGCGCGAATCACGTCCGGCCGCGCGGCGGGGATCAGGAGGTCGCAGTCCACGCCGATGATCGCGTCGCGCTCGATCTGCCGCCCGCCCGCGAAGTCGGCCATGTTGCCGTCGGCCTCCTTGTGCGCGATGAGCGCGGCGACGTCGAGTCCGCCCGGCTCGTACACGGCACCCGTGATGTCGGCGGCCGCAACGATGCTCGCGCCTTTCTCCGAGAAGAACCGCGCGGCGTGCTTGCCGACCGCCCCGAAGCCCTGGATGGCGACGCGCATGCCGGGAAACGGCATGTTCACCTTTTCCCTGGCGACGTCGGCGCAGACCACCAGGCCGAACGCGGTAGCGCCGACTTCGTCGAGCGGGATGCCGCCGAGTTCGCGGGGCAGGCCCGCGCTGCGGCCGCCCTCGTCCCGTATGAAGGCCATCGCCGCTTCGTTGGTGCCCATGTCGGGACCGGGGATGTAGTCGGTGATGCCCCTGATGCCCTGCGCGAACGCGCGTATCCACTGTTCCTTCACGGCCGGATCCATCATGGGATCGCCGAAGATGACGGACTTTGCGCCGCCGTGCGGCAGGCCCGCGGCCGCGTTCTTCAGTGTCATGGCACGAGCCAGCCGGAAGCACTCCTCGAACGACACGTCGGGCGCCATGCGCGTGCCGCCGATGGCCGGTCCGCACGCCACGTTGTCGACGACCACGATCGCCTTCATGCCCAGCGTCGGCTGGTAGAGATGCAGCACCGCCTTGGGACCGAGATCGTCGCAGAAACGGAACTCCGCCTCGGTAATGCCGGCCGCCTTCACGCTGTCTGCTTTTGTTCCAACTCTGCGGCCATGCTGTCGCGAATCAGGTATTTCTGAACCTTTCCGGTGACCGTCATCGGGAACGCGTCGACGAAGCGTATATATCTTGGAATCTTGAAGTGCGCCAGCCTGCCCTGGCAGTACTCCCGGATCTCCGCTTCGCTCGCTGTCTGTCCTTCGCGTAGTTTTATCCATGCGGCGACCTCCTCGCCAAATTTCGGGTCGGGCACGCCGACGACTTCGACCTGCTCGACCATGGGATGCGTGTACAGGAATTCTTCGATCTCGCGCGGGTAGATGTTCTCACCACCGCGGATCAGCATGTCCTTGCTGCGGCCGACGATACGCAGGTAATCGTTCTCGTCCATCGTCGCGATGTCGCCGGTGCGGATCCAGTGCGCCGCGTCGATGTCCTTCGCGGTGCGCTCCGGGTCGCCCCAGTAACCGCGCATGACGTTGTAACCGCGGGTGCAAAGCTCCCCGGGCTGGCCGCGCGGCACGATGCGGCCGTCTTCGTCGATGACCTTGATCTCCGTATTCGGCAGCGGCCTGCCGACAGTGCCGACGCGCAATTCGACCGGGTCGCCGGGCAGCGTCTGGGTCGACAACGGCCCCGTTTCCGTCATGCCGTAGCCGATGGTGATCTCGACGAGATGCATCTCGTCGATGACCCGGTGCATGAGCTCGACCGGGCACGGCGCACCGGCCATGATCCCGGTGCGCAGGGACGTGGTATCGCAGGCCGCGAACCCGGGCTCGTCGAGCATCGCGATGAACATCGTCGGCACGCCGTGGACCGCCGTGCAGCGCTCCTGGTCGATGGCCGCCAGGCACGCGGCCGCATCGAACCCCGCCGCCGGCAGCACGATCGCCGCGCCGCTCGACGTGCACAGCAGCGTCCCGAGGACCATGCCGAAGCAGTGATACATCGGCACGGGCATGCACAACCGGTCGCGCTCGGTGAACTTCATGATGCTCGCCGACAGGCTGGCATTGTTGACGATGTTGTGATGCGTCAGCGTGGCCGCCTTCGGGGAGCCGGTGGTGCCGCTCGTGAACTGGATGTTGATGGGTGCGTCGAAGTCCAGGTTCGCCGCAACATCGGCGAGCGCTTCGAACTGCTTCGGCCCCGCCCGCTGGGCAACGTCGTCGAAATTGAACATGCCGGGCGAACCCCCGGTGCCGAGACGAATGACGGTCCTGAGGTCCGGCAGGCGCGCTGCGTGCAGTTCGCCGGGCGTGGCGGCACCCAGTTCCGGCGCCAGTTCGTTCAGCATCGCAACGTAGTCGCTGGTCTTGAATACGGACTCCGTAACCAGCGCACGGCAGCCGACCTTGCCGAGGGCGTATTCGAGTTCCCCGACGCGATAGGCGGGATTGATATTGACCAGCACGAGGCCCGCGTACGCGGTGCCGAATTGCGTCACCAGCCATTCGGCGCGATTGGGTGCGAGCATACCGACGCGCTCGCCCGGCTCGAGACCAAGCGCTATGAGACCCGCGGCGAAGTTCCTCGCCCGCTCCCTGAGTTCCCGCCAGTTCCAGCGGACTCCCTGGTCGACGACGATCAACGCATCGTGGTCAGGCCAGCGGCTAGCTGCCGTGTCCAGCAGCTGCCCGACGGTTACCCCGAGCAGGGGCGTGTCACCGCTCCCGTGTGCATAGCTCAGCAACGCCATACTCCGGTGCGTTCCAACCTGCTGACATTAGGCCGGTTGCGCCGACTTACTTCACTTCGTACTTTCAACAAGCCGTTGCGGCAACTACGGGTTGCCGCATTTTGCGGCCCTGCGCCGGTTCCGGCACATTTATGTCAACCGGCCGCGCCGCCGCAATATACTTGCCGCATGAGGAAAGCCCACTTACCGGCGCCGCTGCTGGCGGTCATGGCCGCCGCCGTCGCGCTGGCCGCCTGCGCCACGCGCATACCCGTCGGCACGGACTTCCGGGAAGCGACGGACGACCTCGAGCAGGTTGTCGACCTGCGCTTCGTGACCAATCGCAGGCTCGCCGGGTCCGGCTCGGCCGGCCGTTACTTCGGTGACGACCACGGTGACCTGTCGGCCGGGTATTGCCGCGTCGGCTTCCGGACCGGCGCCAGCCGGGGCGAGGTCCTGCGGGTGGACACCCGCCCCATCGAGACGGTCTTTTCGAACAAGGCGCCGGGCCCGTTCGTCATCTACGTGCACGGCTACGGCGAGTACTTCGCCAAGAACTGCTGGCGGGCGGCATTGCTGCAGCAGCGACTGGGGCTCGACAACCGGATGCTGCTGTTCTCGTGGCCGTCGAGATCGTACCTGACCTATGCGGGCGACGCCACGGACCTCGAACGGAGTATCGACGAACTCAATGCCGTGCTGACCCTCGCGGCCGAGGCCGTCGGTTACGACCGCGTCGTGTTGATGGCGCACAGCATGGGGTCGCGCGGGATCGTCGCGGCGCTCGCGGCACGCAGCGACGAAGCCAGCTTCGGCAGCGCGATCTTCATCGCGCCGGATATCCGCCGCGACGTGTTCCGCGAGAGCGTGGCCATGCTGCAGCGGAAGGTGTCCGACATCACCGTTTACGCGTCGGACAGCGACCGCGTGCTGTGGCTGTCCACCACCGTCAACGTTTCGGGGCGACTCGGCGTGGCCCGGGAGTTCGACCTGGAGCATGCCACCGTCATCGACGTCACGCCGACCGGCACCAATGACATCTCCGGGCACCTGTACCACATGCTCAACCCGGCCGTGATCGAGGATCTTCGTGTACTGCTGGGTACGGACCCGCCGGATGCAGCGCGCAAATTTCATCGCATACCGCAAACGACGCCGGGCTTCTGGCGGCTGGAGCCGGTCCCCTGACATTCTTTTGCCGGCATTCGTACAATGCCCGGTATACCAGGAGAGGGACTCGCCATGAAGGACAAAGTAGCTGCATTCGCAACCGTGGATCCGTTCGCGGGCATGACCGCGCAGCAACCCGGCCGGGCACGGAACCTGGTCGGCGGCCGGTGGCTATCGGCCGGCGCGGTGCGCGACGATATCGTCGACCCGATGAACGGCAGCCGCTTCCTGGAGGTCCCGGATACGACGGACTTCGGGCCGTTCATCGACGGCCTCGAGAGCTGCCCCCGGACCGGGCTCCACAACCCGATGAAGAACACCGACCGCTACGTCATGCTCGGCCGGGTGTGCGCGCGTGCTGCCGCGCTGCTCGCGGAGCAGGACGTCGCCGATTATTTCACCCGCCTGGTGCAGCGCGTCATGCCCAAGAGCTGGAGCCAGTGCTCGGGCGAGGTGCAGATCACCCGGGTCTTCCTCGAGAACTTCGCCGGCGACGGCGTGCGCTTCCTGGCGCGGGGTTTCTCGAACCCGGGCGACCGCACCGGCCAGGAGTCGCGCGGCTACCGCTGGCCCTATGGCCCGGTGGTCGTCGTGGCGCCGTTCAACTTCCCGCTGGAGATCCCGGCGCTGCAGGTGATGGGAGCGCTGTTCATGGGCAACCGCCCGCTCGTCAAGATCGATTCGAAGGTCAGCATCGTCTTCGAGCAATTCCTGCGCCTGCTCATCCATTGCGGCCTGCCCGCCGGCGACATCGACCTGGTGCACTGCCGCGGCGACAACATGGGCAAGCTCATCCGCGAGGCCAGGGACGTCATCCGCCTGGTACAGTTCACGGGCTCGAGCGCGGTGGCCGAGCGCGTCGCCGCGACGATGAACGGCGCCGTGCGCATCGAGGACGCCGGCTTCGACTGGAAGATCATCGGCCCTGACTACGACGAGCAGTGGCTCGACTACGTGGCCTGGCAATCGGACGAGGACGCCTACAACGCGTCGGGGCAGAAATGCTCGGCGCAAAGCATCCTGTTCGTGCACGACCGCTGGGTACCGTCACTGTTGCCGAAGCTCGGCGAACTCGCGGGCCGGCGCACGCTCGACGACCTCAGCATCGGGCCCGTGCTGTCGTGGAGCAACGATCGCATCAAGCGCCATGTCGATGCGGTGCTCGCCGTGCCGGGTGCCGAACTGCTGTTCGGCGGCAGGCCGCTCGCAGGTCATTCGATCCCCGAGTGCTATGGGGCCTGGGAACCGACCGCGGTGCGGGTGCCGCTCGACGCGATCCGCGGCGAGCACTTCGAACTCCTCACGACCGAGCTGTTCGGGCCCTTCCAGGTGGTCGCAAGCTGGAGCGACGGCGAGCTGGACAAGGTACTCGAGGTCTTCGAGCGTATGTCGCAGCATCTAACGGCAGCGGTCGTCAGCGCCGACCCGGTCTTCCAGCAGCGGGTGCTCGGCGCCACCGTCAACGGCACGACCTATTGCGGCCTGCGCGCGCGCACCACCGGCGCACCGCAGAATCAC
>DATIUU010000306.1:0-2767 GCA_035466635.1 Woeseiaceae bacterium | reverse complement strand
GGCTTCGAACTGAACGCGATTCCCGGGCGCAACTTCCACCGTGCCATGCTGGAGTGGAACCTGCCGCCGGTCCGCTTCTCGCGTGCCGGGACGCCCAATTTCTACACGTCGTGGGCCCGTACCTCGATCTTCGCGACGTCGCTGATCACCAACTTCGACGACAGCGCCCTGCGCCAGGAAGCGGCCAACGTCGGCGCCCAGGTCGACTTCAAATTCAAATTCAAATCACGCTACGACCTGACGCTGTCTTTCGGTTATGCGACGGGTTTTCTCGATGGCTCGCAGTTCGACGAAGAGTTCATGGTGTCCCTGAAGATACTCTGACAGACTGGGCCCGATGACCGCGGACTTCGTGTTATATGCGCTGCTCGGCCTGCTGCCTGTTTGCTGCTTCCTCGCGGCACTGGTCTATCTCGACAGCTACAAGCTCGTGCCGCTCAAGTGGGTCGTCGGCACCATCATTCTCGGTTGCGCCACCGGCATCGCCAGCTACCCGCTGAACGGGATCGCGCTGCAGTGGCTCGATGTCAGCTTTACCGCCTATACACGCTACGTCGCCCCGATCATCGAGGAAGCGCTCAAGTCAACGGTCATCTGGGTGCTCATGCGCAACAACCGCATCGGTTTTCTCGTGGACGCGGCGATATTCGGCTTTGCCGTCGGCGCCGGCTTCGCGATCTTCGAGAACCTGTACTACCTGACGATCCTGCCGGACCTGAAGCTCGGCACCTGGATCGTGAGGGGCTTCGGCACGGCCATGATGCACGGCGGCGCGACTGCGATATTCGCCGTCATTACCCACACGATGCTCGAACAGTATCCCACGAGGGGCCGGCTGGCCTTGCTCCCGGGATTGCTGATCGCCGCAGTAACGCACTCGGTTTTCAACCACTTCTTCCTTGCGCCCATCGTCAGCACGGCGCTCATTCTCGGGATCCTGCCGTTGCTCTTCACGGCCATCTTCGATCGCAGCGACAAGTCGCTGTCGGACTGGCTCGGCGCCGGCTTCGACGCCGATACGGAACTTCTGGAACTCATCAACTCGGGGGAACTCTCCTCGTCGAAGGTGGGGATGTACCTGCAATCGCTCAGGGAGAAGTTCGAGGGCCCGATCGTCGCGGATATCCTGTGCTACCTGCGCCTGCACACCGAGCTGTCGATTCGTGCCAAGGGTCTGCTCATGATGCGCGAGTCCGGGTTCATGAACAAAACCGGCGAGCAGACCCGCGCGAAGCTCGAGGAGCTCAAGTACCTGGAGAGGAGCATCGGCACGACCGGCAAGCTCGCGATCAAGCCGTTCCTCAGGATGAGCCAGAAGGACCTCTGGCAGTTCTACATGCTCTCGGGCTAAAGACGACGCCGTGGATTTCGCTGACCGCGGCGGCCGGAACCATCGGCCGCCCCATTTCTCAAGGACCTGCGGCAGACGGGACCGATCGCGGCAACTACTTATTCTCAAGCAGCGAGCCCGGTCCTATTTTGAGAGTGGTGGGAGCAGCGCCTGCGGGGAGCGGACGTGACCGAGTCGAACGTAAAGCGCCGCCTGGTCGATATCGACACCAGTGAACCCGTCTGGGAGCGATTCTTTACGGTCGCACCGCTCGTGCTCATCGGCACCGTCGACGAGGACGGTGCGATCGACATGGCGCCCAAGCACATGGTGACGCCCATGGGCTGGCAGAACTATTTCGGCTTCGTGTGCACGCCCAGCCACGCGACCTGCGCGAATATCGAGCGGACCGGTGAGTTCACGGTCAGCTACCCGAAGCCGTCGCAGATTCTGTATACGAGCCTTGCGGCCTCACCGCGTGTCGGCGGCAGCAAGCCGGTACTCGACTTTTTCGAGACGTTTGCGGCCGGGACGATCGACGGCGCGTTCATCGAAGACGCCTACCTCTACTTCGAGTGCCGGCACTTCAAGACCGTCGCCGGCTTCGGCGAGAACTGCCTGATCACCGGCGAGATCGTCGCCGCCCGTGCCGAGGCGTCGTTCATCCGCGCATCGGAGCATGACAGCCAGGACCTGATCCACGACTCGCCCCTGATCGCTTACCTGGCGCCCGGCCGGTTCGCGACCATCGACAGGTCCAACGCATTTCCGTTTCCGGCGGAAATGAAGAAGTGATGGCGGCATGCCGAGCACAGCCGTCGACCAGGTAAGAGACTTCATCAATGGTCAGAAGGACTCGCTTGTAAGTCTCGTAAAGCGTCTCGTGGAGGCGGAGTCGCCATCCGCGCATCCGCAGTATCACGACAGCGTGCGGCGCATCCTCGCGAGCGCACTCATGGACGTCGGCTATGTGACCAGGGAACCGGGTGCCGCACGAGGCGTGCGCCACGTCTTCGCCCGGCCGGCGGCGCGTTGCCGCGATCGCGGCAACCAGCTCCTGGTGGGCCACTTCGACACCGTCTGGCCGATCGGCACCCTCGGCAAACGGCCGTTCACGGTGAACGGCAACACGATGCGCGGCCCCGGCGTATTCGACATGAAGGGCGGGCTCGGCCAGATCGTGCTGGCGTTGCGCGCGTTGCACGAACTGCGCCTCGAGCCGCCGCTGACACCCGTCGTACTGATCAACGCCGACGAGGAAATCGGCAGCCGCACGTCGGCACCGTACATCCGCATGCTCGCCCGCCGCGCCGAGCGTGCCTTCGTGCTCGAACCGGCACTGGGCGCGAACGGCGACCTCAAGACCGAGCGCAAGGGCATCGGCCGCTTCACGGTCACCGTGTTCGGCAAGGCCGCGCATGCCGGCCTCGATCCCGA
>DATIUU010000305.1:0-1510 GCA_035466635.1 Woeseiaceae bacterium | reverse complement strand
TCGATACCGGCAAGGGCTGCAACGAAGCGGCAGGCGATCGGACGGCAACCCTTCATTATCATTAACATAATACGTTGGGACTGACGGGTATCGGGCGAGGCTTCGTTGCTCGTCGCGGGTGTACATACCGTACAAGTCGCTCCTCGTGCCGCGGCTCGCCCGATACCCGTCAGTCGTGTGCGACGATACTTGTGCAGAGTCTCCCTAGCGGCGGTTGCCGCGAAGCGTGCGCACGAGTATCTCGAGACTGGCCGCGGACACGTCCCCGGGCATGACCGGTTCGCCGATAACGACCGGTACCCGCGCGAACAGGCGGCGCGGGATCTTGCGGAGCCTGCCTTCCTTGCTGCGGCTGAACCAGCTGCCCCAGACATTTTGCAGCGCGACCGGTACGACAGGCACCGGCCGGTTCGCGATGAGTCTCTCGATGCCCGGCCGGAATCGCTGAATCTCGCCGTCGCCGGTGATGCCGCCTTCCGGAAACAGGCAGACGATATTGCCCGCCGCCAGCTCGGCGTCCACTTTTTCGAAGGCCTCGTTCATCAGCCGCTCGTCTTCACGGGCGGAGGCGATCGGGATCGCCTTCGCATGCTGGAACAGGAAGCGCAGCAGAGGCAGCTGGAAGATCCTGTAATACATGACGAAGCGCATCGGCCGCCGGATGCAGGCCGACAGGAGCAATGGATCCATGTAGCTCACGTGGTTGCACACCACGACCGCGGGACCCCTGGCCGGGATGTTCTCAGTGCCGCTGGGGCGCAGGCGATAGAACGTGTTGACGAGGATCCACACGAGGAAGCGCATCATGAACTCGGGCAGCAGCGTGTAGATGTAGACGGCGACCACGGCATTCAGCAGTGCCAGGACGAGGAACAGCTGGGGTATGGAAAAGCCGGCTCCCAGCACGGCGATCGAGAGCAGCGATGCGACGACCATGAATATCGCATTGATGATGTTGTTCGCGGCGATGATTCGCGACAGGTGCCTGCGCTCGGATCGCTGCTGTACGAGTGCGTACAACGGCACGCTGTAGAAGCCGCCGAACGCGCCGAGGAGCAGCACGTCCGCAAGTATGCGCAGGCTGCCGGGCCGGCTGACGAACTCGGCGATGCTCGAGACCGCCGGCGCGGCCGCCACCGGTTGCGCGAAATACAGGTCGATCGCGAACAGGCTGAGACCGATCGATCCGAACGGCACCAGCCCGAGTTCGATGCGGTGCCCGGACATGCGTTCGCAGAGCAGCGAGCCCAGGCCGACGCCGATCGCGAACGCGACGAGCAATGCCGTCGTGATCGATTCGTTGCCGTTCATGATCACGAGCGTGTACGCCGGGAGCTGCAGGGTCATGGCCGAGCCGAAGAACCAGAACCACGAGATGCCGAGGATGGCGAGAAAAACATCGCGCCTCTCCCGCGCGTAACGCACGATGCGCCAGGTCTCCGACCACGCGTTCCAGCTGATCGGCAGGCCCGGATCGACCGCCTGCGTCCGCGGTATCCGGCGGCTCGCG
>DATIUU010000304.1:0-4250 GCA_035466635.1 Woeseiaceae bacterium | reverse complement strand
GATGCGCGCCTCGAGTTCCTTGTGAATGGTCTGGGTGCCGCAGATGAAGCGCACGGACGCCATCCCGTAACCGAAGTCATCGAGCGCCTTGTGCGCTGCAGCGATGACCTCCGGATGGTTCGCGAGGCCGAGGTAGTTGTTGGCGCAGAGGTTGAGCACGTGCTTGCTTGCGCCGTTCATGCGCACGTCGATATCGGCCTGCTGCGGGCCGGCGATCAGGCGTTCCGACTTGTAAAGACCCTGCTCGCGGAGTGCTTCTGTCTGTTCGGCAAGAGAGGCGAGAAATGATGCCGACATGGGATTGCCCTCGACCTGGAAAGGCCGCAAAGTATATCAGGACATCCATTCTTCCAACGATACCAGCACGCGGGTATATCCATGCTATTCACACGGCAGACGCTTGCCAGGCCGAGCCCGATCACCGACGTCAACGCCCGCTATCTCGCCGACGAGCAGGCGCTCGTGAACGAGCTCAGGTTACTCGCGGACCCGGGCGAGCCGATGCGCGGCAGGATCCGCGATACGGCCGCCGAGCTGGTAGCGGCGGTACGCAACGGCAAGGCGCGGGAAGGCGGCATCGACGCGTTCCTGCAGCAATACGACCTGTCGTCCGAGGAAGGCGTGCTGCTGATGTGCATCGCGGAAGCCCTGCTGCGGATCCCGGACGCCGACACCGCCGACAAGCTGATAGCGGACAAGATCACCGCGGCGAAATGGAAGGATCACCTCGGTACCAGCGAGTCGTTGTTCGTCAATGCGTCGACCTGGGGCCTGATGCTCACCGGGCAGTTGATGAAGGTCGACGAGTCGATACGCGCCAATCCGGCCCAGGTGCTCGCCAGGATAGCGAGCCGGGCGGGCGAGCCGGTCGTGCGGACGGCGATGCGCCAGGCCATGCGCATCATGGGCCACCAGTTCGTCATGGGGCGCACGATCCGGGAGGCGCTGGAGCGCTCAGTGTCGAAGCGCAACCGGGCGTACCGGTACTCGTTCGACATGCTCGGCGAGGCCGCGCTGACGGCGACGGACGCGCGGCGGTACTTCGACGCGTATTACGCCGCGATCGGCGAGATCGGGGCGGCGCCGCGCACCGCGGGCGACGACATATTTTCGGCGCCGAGTATTTCGGCGAAGCTCTCGGCGCTGCACCCGCGCTACGAGTACACGCAGGTGGACCGGGTACTGCGGGAACTGACGCCGCGGATGCTCGAGCTCGCGCTGCACGCCAGGGAGTGCGATATCGCCATGACGGTCGACGCCGAGGAAGCCGACCGCCTGGAGTTGTCGCTGCAGGTCTTCGAACGCGTGCTGCGCGACAGCGGCCTCTCGGGTTACGACGGTCTCGGGCTGGCGGTCCAGACCTACCAGCGTCGCGCCAGTGACGTTTTCGGCTACCTCGAAAGGCTGGCCCGCGACGTCGGCCGGCGGATCCCGGTACGGCTCGTCAAGGGCGCCTACTGGGACACGGAGATCAAGCACGCGCAGGAACTCGGTCTCGACAGCTACCCCGTGTTCACCCGCAAGGTGCACACGGACGTCTCCTACCTCGCCTGTGCGCGCAAGGCGCTCGAAGCCGGCGAGCGGCTGTATCCGCAGTTCGCGACCCATAACGCGCACACCCTGGCGAGCGTCATGCACTATGCCGGGTCGCGGCGCGACTTCGAGTTCCAGCGCCTGCACGGCATGGGCGAGGAGCTGTACGCCGAGATCGTCCATCCCGAGAAATACGCGCGACCCTGCCGCGTCTATGCACCGGTCGGCAATCACAAGGACCTGCTGCCGTACCTGGTGCGACGGCTGCTGGAAAACGGCGCCAATACTTCCTTCGTCAACCGCATCGTCGACGACTCGATCGACGCGGCCGATATCGTCGCCGACCCGATCCAGGCGACCGCGGCCCACGACGCCCGGCCGCACCCTCGCATTCCGGCGCCGGCAGCCCTGTTCGGCGAGCAACGCAGGAATTCCCGCGGGCTCAACCTGGCCGACGACCGGGTGACCGTCGAACTGCTCAGCGACATGCAGGCCGCGGGCGCAAGGCCGCTGGCCGCGCACCCGATCGTCAATGGCAAGGCCGTGCCCGGGGAGCCCGTGGACTCGGTGAACCCCGCGGACCGAGCGCACACGGTCGGCAGCTGCCGGCTGGCGACCGCCGGGCACGTCGACGACGCGATCGCCGGTGCCTGTGCGGCGCAGCCCGCCTGGGACCGCATGCCGGCCGACAAACGTGCCGGCATCCTCGAGAAAGCGGCGGACCTGTGCGAGCAGCACAGCCCCGAGCTGCTGTCACTGTGCATCTCGGAGGCCGGCAAGACGCTGCCGGATGCCGTGGCGGAGCTGCGCGAGACCGTCGATTTCCTGCGCTTCTACGCGGCCGAGGCGCGCAGGCATTGCGGCGATCCGACGGTGCTGCCCGGCCCGACCGGCGAGCGCAACGTACTGGGCATGCGGGGCCGCGGCGTGTTCGTCTGCATCAGCCCGTGGAATTTCCCGCTCGCCATCTTCACCGGGCAGGTCGCTGCGGCGCTTGCCGCCGGCAATGCCGTCCTTGCCAAGCCGGCGGAGCAGACGCCGCTCGTGGCCTTCCGGGCCGTGGAGTTGCTGCTGGAAGCCGGGGTGCCGCCGGGGGTCCTGCAATTCCTGCCCGGCGACGGGGCGAGCGTCGGCGGGCGCGCCGTGGCCGACCCGCGGGTCGCCGGCGTGGCGTTCACCGGTTCGACCGAGACGGCGCGGCTCATCAACCGCGCCCTGGCCGGGCGTGACGGCCCGATCGGCACGCTGATTGCCGAGACCGGCGGCCAGAACGCCATGTTCGTCGACAGTTCGGCGCTGCCCGAGCAGGTCGTGAAGGACGCGGCGTTCTCCGCCTTCAACAGCGCCGGCCAGCGTTGCTCGGCGCTGCGCCTGCTGTGCGTGCAGAAGGACATCGCCGAGCGGGTCATCGAGCTCCTGATCGGCCACATGCAGGAACTGGTCATCGGCAACCCGGCGCTGCTGGCGACGGATGTCGGGCCCGTGATCGACGAGGAGGCGCACAGCATGCTCGACGCGCACGTGCAGCAGATGGGCCGGACGGCAAAGGTGCTGTACCGCTGCGGCCTCGACGACAGTACCAAGGCCGGCACGTTCTTCGCGCCGGCGCTGGTAGAGATCGACAGCGTCGCCGCGCTGCAGCGCGAAGTGTTCGGTCCTGTCCTGCACGTGCTGCGATTCAGGGGCAGGGACCTGCAGGCGACTATCGACGCGGTGAATGCGACCGGCTTCGGCCTTACCATGGGGCTGCACAGCCGCATCGACGCGCGGGCGCGCAAGCTCGTGGAACGGTCGGGCGCGGGCAACATCTACGTCAACCGGAACATGATCGGGGCGGTGGTCGGCGTGCAGCCGTTCGGCGGGCGGGGGCTGTCGGGAACCGGCCCGAAGGCCGGCGGCCCGCATTACCTGCCGCGGTTCGCCACCGAGGTTTCGGTCAGCAACAACATTGCCGCCGTCGGCGGCAATGCGAGCCTGCTCTCGCTCGAGAATGACTGAGCCATGACAGCCATCAGCATCTTTGACATCTTCAAGATCGGCATCGGGCCGTCCAGTTCCCACACCGTCGGCCCGATGAAGGCCGCCAATGCATTCGCTGCGGCGCTCGCCGGATCGGGCAGGCCGGTCGCGGCGGTGGAGGTGACACTGCATGGCTCGCTGGCGTTCACGGGCAAGGGACACGGCACCGACTCGGCGATCATCCTGGGGCTGGCGGGCTCGCTGCCCGAGACCATCGACCCGGAGTCCGTGGAGCAGCACCTGCGCCGCATCCATGAAGGGAAACGGCTGCAACTGCCGGGTATCGGCACGATCGATTTCGACCCGAAGCAGCACGTGATCTTCAATTACGCGGAGGAGTTGCCGCGGCATACCAATGGCATGCGCTTCAGCGCCCGGGACGCCGACGGCGAGGTGCTGCTCGACGAGATCTACTACTCGCTCGGCGGCGGCTTCATCGCCCGTGGCGACGAGCCGGAACCATCGGCGCAGGCCGGGGAGTCGCGCCATTTCTTCGACAGCAGCCAGTCGCTGCTTGCGCTCTGCGCCGAGCGCGAGTGCAGCATCGCGGAACTGCTGCTCGACAACGAATTGCAGTGGCGCGACAGGGACGAGGTCGATGCCGCCATCGACGCGATATGGGCCGCCATGAAAGGCTGCATCGAGCGCGGACTGCGGACCGAGGGCGTGCTGCCCGGTGCCATGGCCGTCACGCGGCG
>DATIUU010000303.1:0-10036 GCA_035466635.1 Woeseiaceae bacterium | reverse complement strand
CCGAGCTCCGCGGCCGCCTGCAGGGCGCCTTCCTCGCGCAGCGCCCGGATGTCGTTGATCATGGCGGCGCCGGCGGCGACCGCGGCACGCATGACCGCGGGCTTGCTGGTGTCGATGGAGACCGGCACGTCGACGGCGGCGACGACGGCCTCGATGACCGGGATGACCCGCTCGAGTTCTTCCTGTTCCGGCACGTCCGCGGCGCCCGGGCGGGTCGATACGCCGCCGATGTCGATGATCGCCGCACCGTCCCGGGCCATCGCCGCGGCCTGTTCGAGCGCGGCGTCGCGGCCCGCGAACCGGCCGCCGTCCGAAAACGAGTCGGGTGTGACGTTGAGGATCCCCATCACCGCGGGGACATCGAATTGCAGCGGACCGAGCGTCAGCATGGATTCATCGCTTGCAGGAGCGGTTCTCGAACCGCGGCCGATCGCACTCGAACCGCAATCGCGCGCCGCGGCGCGCGGCTACAGGTACCGGCAAGTGCGCCAAACGCGTGGCACAGCGTCCGTCAATGCTCGGAGGCCGGTCCGCCTATCTTGCCGCCCACTTCCGCTTGCGGTGCGGGTTCGTCGTCGCGGTTGCGTGTGCCCGCGGTGTCGTCCCAGTCCTCCGGCGGCCTGGGCTCGCGGCCGGCCATGATGTCCTTGATCTGCTTCTCGTCGATGGTCTCGTACTTGATGAGCGCCTTGGCCATCGCGTGCAGCTTCTCGAGGTTGTCCTCGAGCAGTTTCTTCGCGCGCGCGTAGTTGGTATCGATGATACGGCGTACTTCCTCGTCGATCGCGTGCGCGGTGTCGTCGGACACCTGTTTGTGCTGGGTGACCGAACGGCCGAGGAACACCTCGCCGTCGTCCTCGCTGTACGTCAGCGGGCCGAGACGATCCGAAAGGCCCCACTTCGTGACCATGTTGCGCGCCAGCTCCGTGGCGCGCTCGATGTCGTTGGACGCACCGGTCGTCACGCCGTCGGCACCATTGATCATCTCCTCCGCGATGCGTCCGCCGAAGAGGCTCGCGATCTGGCTCTCGATGCCCTGCCGGGAGATGCTGTAGCGGTCTTCCTCGGGCAGGTACATCGTCACGCCGAGCGCCCTGCCGCGCGGGATAATCGTCACCTTGTAAACCGGGTCGTGCTCCGGCACCAGGTAGCCGACGATTGCGTGGCCCGCTTCGTGGTATGCCGTGTTGAGCTTCTCTTTCTCGCTCATCACCATCGAGCGCCGCTCGGCGCCCATCATGATCTTGTCTTTCGCCTTTTCGAATTCCTCCATGCTGACGACGCGCTTGTTGGCGCGCGCCGCGAACAGGGCGGCCTCGTTCACGAGGTTTGCCAGGTCGGCGCCCGAAAACCCGGGCGTGCCGCGCGCGATCTTGTTCGGCTCCACGTCGTCGTTCAGCGGCACCTTGCGCATGTGGACCTTGAGGATCAGCTCGCGGCCGCGCACGTCGGGCAGCGGTACCACGACCTGGCGGTCGAAGCGCCCGGGGCGGAGCAAGGCTGGATCGAGCACGTCCGGACGGTTGGTGGCGGCGATCACGATGATGCCTTCGGTGCCTTCGAAACCGTCCATCTCGACGAGCATCTGGTTGAGTGTCTGCTCACGCTCGTCGTGCCCGCCGCCGAGGCCTGCGCCGCGGTGCCGGCCGACGGCGTCGAGCTCGTCGATGAAAATGATGCAGGGGGCCTGCTTCTTCGCCTGGTCGAACATGTCGCGCACCCGCGACGCGCCCACGCCGACGAACATCTCCACGAAATCCGAACCGGAAATCGTGAAGAACGGCACCTTGGCCTCGCCCGCGATCGCCTTCGCAAGCAGCGTCTTGCCGGTACCGGGTGGCCCCACCATGAGCACGCCCTTCGGTATCTTGCCGCCGAGGCGCTGGAACTTGCTGGGGTCCTTGAGGAACTCGACGATCTCCGCGACTTCCGCCTTGGCCTCGTCGACGCCCGCGACGTCGGCAAAGGTTATGCCGACCTGGTCTTCGCCCAGCAGCCGGGCCTTACTCTTGCCGAAGGACATGGCGCCGCGGCCGCCGCCGCCGCCCTGCATCTGGCGCATGAAGTAGATCCAGACGCCGATCAGGAGCAGGATCGGGAACGAACTGATCAACAGTTGGCCGATCAGGCTCTGCTGCTTCGGCTCCGATGCCGAGAAACGCACGTCGTTGCTCTCGAGAATGCCGATCAGCGGACTGTTGTCCGTCTCTGGGCTGATGGTGTAGTACGGCAGGGGCTCGCGCTGGCCGAAGCGGATTCGCTGGCCCTCGAATTCGACGAGGCTCACTTCGCCGTTGCGGACCTCCGCGAGGAACTCCGAATAATCCCGCGACTGCGGCTGGCCGCCACTGACGCCCGACAGGCCCTGTACGACGGACAGCAGGACGACAATGATGACGATGAAGACGAGTATATTCTTGGTCAGATCATTCACATTCTTTTCCGCGTGCGGGCCACTCCGGACACCCGATGTTTAGACAGATTCTAAGAGTTGGACAGTACTACAATCGGTAGCTTCTAGCTACCAGGTAAACCTCACGACTACCGGGCCTCGAAGCCTCGGGTTTTATGACCCGGACGCGTCCGAATCGCTCCCGCACGGCCGCTATGAAAGCGTCGGACCCTTCGCCCTGAAACATCTTACAGACGAAATCGCCACCCTGCCGCAGCGCCCGTTCACACAAATCCAATGCCAGTTCCGCCAGGTACATCGAGCGCGGCTGGTCGACCGAGCGATTGCCGCTGATATTGGGCGCCATGTCGCTGATTACAAGGTCCGCGCGCGCGTCCCCCAGCGCGGCCTCCAGCCGGGCGAGCACCGCCTCCTCGCGGAAGTCGCCCTGGATGAATTCCACGCACGGCAGGGCGTCCATTTCCAGCAGGTCCAGCGCGAGGATCCGTACCCGCTCCCCGAGTGTCTTGGTGACGTACTGGCTCCAGCTGCCCGGCGCGGCGCCGAGGTCGAGCACGACCATGCCGGGCTTCAGCAGCTTCTCCTTGCGGTCGATCTCCTCTAGCTTGTAAACGGCCCGCGAGCGCCAACCCTCGCGGCGCGCGCGCGTCACGAACGGGTCGCGCTCCTGCCGGTCCCGCCAGCTGCCCGAACTCCGCCGCGGCTTGCTCATGAGGCCACCCGCCCGGCACGTAGGCTCGCGGCCGATCCGCTGTTACACTCCGCGCCCATGGCGCTCAGCGAATCGCAAAAGAAGTACCTTCGGGGCCTCGGACACGGCCTGAAACCCGTGGTCATGGTCGGTGACGCGGGACTCACGGAGGCGGTGCGCGCGGAGTTCGAGCGCTCGCTGGAACACCACGAGCTCATCAAGGTCCGCGTGAAAGTCGGTGACCGGGACGCACGAGACGGGATCATCACGTCACTGTGCGACTCCGCCAAAGCCGAACTCGTGCAACGCATCGGCAACATGGCGCTCTTGTACCGCGAAAATCCGGAAAAGAAGCGCATCCGGCTGCCGCACTGACGGGACGTCAGCACGCTAGATATAGCGAACCTCGATAACCTCAAACTGCTTCTCGCCGTCCGGTGCGGCAAAGGTGATTACGTCGCCTTCGTTGCGGCCGATCAGGGCCCGCGCAATCGGCGACGTATAAGAAATGAGCCCGGCGCCGATATCGGCCTCGTCTTCCCCGACGATCCGGTACTCGATCTCTTTCCCGGTCGCCTCGTCCAGGAGTTCGACCGTCGAACCGAAGATGATCTTGCCGCGCGCATCCACCTCGGTGACGTCGATGACCTGCAGGTGCGAGAGCTTGCCCTCGATTTCCTTGATCCGGCCCTCGATGAATCCCTGCTGCTCCTTGGCCGCGTGGTATTCGGCGTTTTCCTTCAGGTCGCCATGCGCCCGCGCCTCCGCGATCGCCCGGATCACGTTGGGGCGATCGACCGATTTCAGACGTTTCAGCTCTTCCCTTAGCAATTCGTGCCCCCGGACGGTTACCGGTACCTTACTCATGCAACTACCTCGTTGTGCAGATCCTGCAACCGGTTCACATCGCTGTCGTCGAGATGCTCGATCGCGGTGCATGTCGCGATCGCCGCGCCGAGCGTCGTGTAATACGTGACGCCCTTGCGCACGGCTTCCGCGCGTATGGAGTGTGATTCGTTGATCGCCTGCTTGCCTTCGGTGGTATTGACGATGAGATCGATCTCACCGTTCTTGATCATGTCGACGATGTGCGGCCGGCCTTCGCGGACCTTGTTCGCCCTGCGGCATGATACACCAGCGGCCGCCAGGTGCCTTGCCGTGCCGTGTGTGGCGACGAGATCGAAACCGCGTGCCTCCAGGATTCTCGCGAGCCGCACGGCCCCGTCCTTGTCGCGGTCGCGGACGCTCAACAAGGCCGCGCCCTGCCGCGGCAACACGACGCCCGACGCCAGCTGCGCCTTCGCATAGGCTTCGCCGAACGAACGGCCCACGCCCATGACTTCGCCGGTCGACTTCATTTCGGGACCCAGGATCGGATCGGCGCCCGGGAACTTGATGAACGGGAAGACCGCTTCCTTTACCGAGAAATAGGGCGGTTTGCGCTGGTTCACGTAGCCCTGCTTCGCCAGTGATTCGCCGACCATGACCTTCGCCGCGATCTTCGCGAGCGGGATGCCGATGGCTTTCGACACGAACGGCACCGTGCGCGATGCGCGCGGGTTGACCTCGAGCAGGTAGACGACGTTGTTCTGGATCGCGAACTGCGTATTCATCAGCCCGACAACGTGCAGCCCCTTCGCCAGCTTCACGACCTGCTCATGCAGCTCTTTCTGCAGTTCCTGTGACAGGCTGAACGGCGGCAGCGAGCAGCCGGAGTCGCCCGAGTGCACGCCCGCCTGCTCAATGTGTTCCATGACCCCGCCGATCAGTACGCGCTCGCCGTCGCACACGCAGTCGACGTCGACTTCCGTCGCCAGGTCGAGGAACCGGTCCAGCAGCACCGGGCTCGCGTTCGACACGCCGATGGCAGCGTCCATGTAGACGGCCAGGTCTTCTTCGCTGTGCACGACCTCCATGGCCCTGCCGCCCAGCACGTACGACGGCCTGACGACGAGCGGGAAGCCGACATCGGCCGCCAGGCGCAGCGCTTCCTGCTTGCTGCGTGCCGTGCAGTTCGGCGGCTGCTTCAGCTGCAGCGAGTTCACGAGTTTCTGGAAACGTTCGCGGTCTTCCGCCAGGTCGATCGAGTCGGGCGAGGTCCCGATGATCGGTGCGCCGGCAGCCTCCAGCTGCCGCGCGAGTTTCAGCGGTGTCTGCCCGCCGTACTGGACGATGACGCCCTTCGGTTTCTCCTTGTCGATGATTTCCATGACGTCTTCGAACGTCAGGGACTCGAAGTACAAGCGGTCGGACGTATCGTAGTCCGTCGACACGGTTTCCGGGTTGCAGTTGACCATGATGGTCTCGTAACCGGACTCGCGCAGCGCCAGGGCGGCGTGCACGCAACAGTAATCGAATTCGATGCCCTGCCCGATCCGGTTCGGGCCGCCGCCGAGAATCATGATCTTCGGGGCATCCGTGGGCTCGGACTCGCACTCGTCCTCGTACGTGGAGTACATGTAGGCGGTCGTCGTGGCGAACTCGGCGGCGCAGGTGTCCACACGCTTGAAGACGGGGCGGATACCGAGTTCGTGACGCCGCCGCCTGACGGACTGTTCCCGGACGTGCAGCAGTGTCGCGATGCGCGCGTCGGAGAAGCCCTTGCGCTTCAGTGCGCGCAGCGACTGCTTCGTCAGCCCCGCGAGATCCCGGCCCTTCAGCGCCTGCTCGTCGCGGACCAGGTCCTCGATCTGTGCGATAAACCAGGGGTCGATGCCGGATATCGAGGCAATCTCCTCGAGTGCGAATTCGTGCCGCATGGCGTCTGCGACATGGCGCAGCCGGTTGGGGCCGGGGATGCGCAGCTCGTGGCGCAAGCGATCGCGATCCGCCTCGGTGGTCATCGCGACATCGATGTCGTCGAAACCCGAAATATCGATCTCGAGGCCGCGCAGGGCCTTCTGCACGGACTCCTGGAAGGTGCGGCCGATCGCCATCACCTCGCCCACGGACTTCATCTGCGTGGTCAGCCTGTCGTTGCTGCCGGGGAACTTCTCGAACGTGAAGCGCGGGATCTTGGTCACGACGTAGTCGATCGACGGCTCGAACGAGGCCGGCGTGGCGCCCCCCGTGATGTCGTTCCTGAGTTCGTCGAGCGTGTAGCCGACGGCCAGCTTCGCGGCCACCTTCGCAATCGGGAAGCCGGTCGCCTTGGACGCCAGGGCCGACGAACGCGACACCCGCGGGTTCATCTCGATGATCAGCACCCGGCCGTCCTCCGGGTTGACCGCGAACTGCACGTTGGAGCCGCCGGTCTCCACGCCGATCTTGCGCAGCACTTCGATCGATGCATCGCGCAGCCGCTGGTACTCCTTGTCCGTCAGGGTCTGAGCGGGCGCGACCGTGATCGAGTCGCCGGTGTGCACGCCCATGGGATCGAGGTTTTCGATCGAGCAGACGATGATGCAGTTGTCATTGCGGTCCCGCACCACCTCCATCTCGAATTCCTTCCAGCCGATGACGGACTCTTCGAGCAGCACCTCGGTGGTCGGCGACATCTCCAGGCCGTGGGCGACGATGTACTCGAACTCCTCGCGGTTGTACGCGATACCGCCGCCGGTCCCGCCCATCGTGAACGACGGCCGGATGATCGTCGGGAAGCCGATACCGGCCTGCTTCTCCAGCGCCTCCTCGAGCGAATGCGCGATATCGGCCCGCGGAACCTCGAGCCCGATCTCCTGCATCGCCTCGCGGAACAGCTCGCGGTCCTCGGCCATGTCGATGGCTTCCCGCGACGCCGCTATGAGTTCCACGTCGTATTTCTCGAGCACGCCCTCGCGGGCGAGATCGAGCGCGCAGTTGAGCGCCGTCTGGCCGCCCATCGTGGGCAACAGGGCATCGGGCCGCTCCCTGGCGATGATGCGCTCGACCGCGGCCCAGTGCACCGGTTCGATGTAGATCGCGTCCGCCGTCTCGGGGTCGGTCATGATCGTCGCCGGGTTGGAATTCACGAGAATCACCCGGAAGCCCTCTTCCCGCAGCGCCTTGCACGCCTGCGCGCCGGAATAGTCGAACTCGCAGGCCTGGCCAATCACGATCGGCCCGGCGCCAATGATCAGGATGCTTTGTATGTCGGTGCGCTTGGGCATGTGGGCTTTTTTTAGAGAGAACTTTAAGTAAGTTTAATAACTATTTGTTTTATAGAACTCTTAACTTGAGAACATCGCCTTGACCGAGGTGCGCTTCGCGGCCTGCATGTCGTTCAGGAAGCGCTCGAACAGCGGCAGCAGGTCGTGCGGCCCCGGGCTCGCCTCCGGGTGCCCCTGGAAGCTGAAGGCGGGCTGCCCCGCGATGGCGATGCCCTGCAGCGTGCCGTCGAACAGCGAGCGGTGCGTCGCCTGGACGTTCCCCGGCAGGCTGGATTCGTCGACCGCGAAACCGTGGTTCTGGCTGGTGATCATCACCCGCCCGGTCGCGAGATCCTGCACCGGGTGGTTGGCGCCGTGATGCCCGAACTTCATCTTCTCCGTCTTTGCGCCGGCGGCGAGCGCCAGCAGCTGGTGCCCGAGGCAGATTCCGAAGACCGGGATCCGCTGCTCGAGAAAACGCCGGATGGCAGTGATCGCATAGCCGCAGGGTTCCGGGTCACCCGGCCCGTTGGACAGGAAAATGCCGTTCGGCGCCAGCGCGAGGGCGTCCTCGGCGCTGGTTTTCGCGGGCACCACCGTCATGCGGCAGTCGAGATCGGCGAGCAGCCGCAGGATGTTGCGCTTGATGCCGAAGTCGTACGCGACGACGTGATACGGCGCGACCCGCCGGCTCAGGATGCGGGGCTTGCGCCCGAAGGTCGTCCCCTGGCTCCACTGGTACGGTTCGTCCGCGGTCACGAATTGCGCGAGATCCATCCCGGCGATCCCCGGGAACTTCCTCGCGTGCTCGACCGCGGTCTCGGCGGAGGCGTCTCCGGTCATGATGCAACCCGATTGCGCGCCCTTCTCTCGAATGATGCGGGTCAGCTTGCGGGTGTCGATATCGGCAATGGCCACCGTCTCGCTCTGGCGCAGGAACTCGGCGAGCGAACGCTCATTGCGCCAGCTGCTCGTCACCATCGACAGGTCGCGGATGACCAGGCCCGACGCATGCACGCTGGCCGATTCCATGTCCTCGGCGTTGGTGCCGGTATTGCCGATATGCGGATAGGTCAGCGTGACGATCTGCCGGCAGTAGGACGGATCCGTGAGGATCTCCTGGTAACCGGTCATCGCGGTGTTGAAAACGACCTCACCGATGGTCTTGCCGTCTGCGCCGACGGAAGTGCCATGGAAAACGGTGCCATCTTGCAGAGCCAGTACAGCCGGCGTACTCAAATCTGGACCTCGGAGCGAACTCGACGGGAAACCAAAGCCAGACCGCGAGTCGATCAGCGCTGCTATCGTCGGCGCGCCCTGCAGGATGCGACCCGCAGATGTGCAAAAGCGGAAGGACGATGCCTCCCGCTCACGACTTCGCTGACCGCTCAGCGATCCGGCGTAGTGTACTGAACGGTGACACGGCGCGCCAGACCGGACGCGCGCTTTTTTCCGGATTCAGCCTGCGTCGCCGCCGAACAGCACGTCGTGCATGTCGTAGAACCCGGGCTTGCGGGCGGCAACCCAGCGCGCGGCACGGATGGCTCCCTCGGCAAACACGGTACGCGTGGTCACGCTGTGCGTCAGCGTGAGGCGCTCGGTGGACGACCGGAATTCGACTTCGTGGTCGCCGGGCACTTCGCCGCGGCGCTCGGACTGGTAGTGAACCGAATCGGCGCCCTGCTGCTTGCGGGCCGTCGCGATGGCCTCGCCGAGCTTCAGTGCCGTGCCGGACGGCGCGTCCTTCTTGTGGATGTGATGGGTTTCGTGGATCTCGACCTTGAACTCGTCGCCGAGCGACTTCGCGGCGCGGCTGACGAGATCCTGCAGTACGGCGATCCCCTGGCTCATATTGCGGTCGTAGACGACGGCCACGCTCTGCGCGGCGCGTTCCAGGGCCTCGACCTGGGCCTCCCCCAGTCCGCTCACGCCGCAGACCAGCGCCTTGCCGTGCCGCGCAACGGAGGCGGCAACCTGTTCCGTGGCCTCGAACAGGCTGAAATCGATGATGACGTCCGCCGCCTTCACGACGTGGTCGATGTCGCTCGACACGACGGCGCCGGACGGCGTCGCCATGTCCTTCGCCGTATCCGGGTCACGCACCCAGACACTCGCAATTTCCAGGTCCGCAAATTCGTTGACGGCATTGATGATGGCGAGCCCCATCCGGCCCGCACCGGCGATTCCGAGTTTCATCGGGTTACTGGCCAATCCGCTCGAAGAACCGCTTTACGGTATCGAACCAGGTGTCGGCTCGCGGCGAGTGCTTGTCACCGCCGGCCCGCACCTTCTTGTCGAATTTCTTCAGCAGTTCTTTCTGATCGTTGGTGAGATTCACGGGCGTCTCGACGGCGACCCTGGCGAACAGGTCGCCCTTGCGTGGATCCCGCACGGTCGTCACGCCCTTGCCACGCAGCCGAAAGACCTTGCCGGACTGCGTTCCGCCCGGCACTTTCAGCGCCACGTTGCCGTCGAGCGTGGGTAGCTCCACGTCGCCGCCGAGGGCGGCCGTGGCGAAACTGATCGGCACTTCGCAGGACAGGTCCGCGCCGTCGCGCACGAAGATCTTGTGGGGATTGACGCGGATCTCTACGTACAGGTCGCCCGGGGGACCGCCATTGCGGCCGGCCTCGCCCTCGCCCGAGAGCCGAATCCGGTCGCCGTCGTCCACACCCGCGGGCACCTTGACCGACAGCGTGCGGTTCTTGCGGACGCGGCCGCGCCCGTGACAGTTCTCGCAGGGATCGGAGATCATGGTACCGGCGCCTATGCACGCCGTGCAGGTCTGCTGGATCGAGTAATAAGCCTGATTCATGCGAACCTGGCCGGCGCCGGCGCAGTTCGACCACTGCGTCGCCGTGGTCC
>DATIUU010000302.1:0-4753 GCA_035466635.1 Woeseiaceae bacterium | reverse complement strand
CGACGTATGCTTCCAAACTAGGCTCCCTTGTGTTCCATTACAGGACGTGGACAATCGAACCCGGAGACGGGTGTGGTCGGCGATAGGGATCGCCGCGACCGGACGAGACAGCTGAATATGACTGGACGCACTATTTTCTTTCTGTCGGATCAGACGGGCGTGACCGCGGAAACGCTCGGCCACAGTCTGCTGACTCAGTTTACCGGTCAGGAATTTCGGCAAGTGACTTTGCCATTTATAGATTCCGATGACAAGGCAAACGAAGCCGTTGCGCGAATCAACAAGGCGGGGAGGGCCGATACCTTGCGGCCCATCGTGTTTTCGACGCTGGTCCAGGACAATCTGCGAGCTATCGTCCGGGAAGCGGATGGACTCCACCTCGACATATTCGACGTATTCCTGAAGCCGCTCGAGATCGAGTTCGAACAGGAATCGACGCACGAACCGGGACGCGCACACGGCATGACCGACATCGAGGCGTACATGCGGCGCATCGAGGCGACGAACTTCGCGCTCGCGAACGACGATGGCGGCATCAGCAGGAACTACGAGATGGCCGACGTCATCCTGATTGGCGTGTCGCGCTCGGGCAAGACTCCGACCTGTCTCTACCTGGCGCTGCAATACGGCGTTTACGCCGCCAACTTCCCGCTCACCGACGAAGAGTTCGAGAGCGGCGCGTTGCCCGAGGTCCTGCTCGAACAGAAGCACAAGTTGTTCGGGCTCACGATTGCCCCGGAGCGATTACGGCACATACGCAAGGAACGGCGACCGCTCGGAACGTACTCGAGCGCGCAACAGGTTCGCTACGAATTGCGGGAGTCGGAGAAGATCTTCAGGCGCTACGGCATTCCGAACGTCGATACGACGGAATTCTCGATCGAGGAAATCGCGAGCCGCATTCTCGATAGTACCGGCGTGGAGCGGCGAGTTCGAGCCTGATTTCACGCTTTTGTGACGGCTGTCGTGGAACGGTAATTGCCTGCCTTTTGGGCGGGAGCCGCTGTGCTATATTGGCGGCATGTTTCTCGATTCGCAGCTGGTACCGGAGACCCTCGTACGACCGCGTAGTTTCGTCGGTCTGATGGCTTTGTACGAAAGTAACTATCTGCGGCTGTTGCAGCTGGTTCCCGAACTGGAGCGTCTCGACGGCTGTTTCCGTTCGCGAGTCGCGGGCGACTGCGAACTTTTCGTCGAGATTCTCGAGCGCGCCCGCTACACGATAACGTTGTCACTGACCTACCGGTTCGACTCCGAAGCGGGACACGTTGCCGATCCGGACATCAGGGTCCGCGCCTACCTCGACGGTAGCCTTGCGGAGGCGATGAGCCTCGGGGCCGATCACAAGCACCAGGCACTGCGGCGCCTCATCAGGAGGAATCGTGGCGAACTCGACGCGCGCTGGCGCCGCAACATCATCCTCAACAAGTGGCTCGAATACCTGTCCGACCAGGGGCACCTGATCCTCGAACGCTAGAACGGCCGCGGGCGCAGATCCGCAAACTGTCGATCAGGTCCATGCCGTGCGATTAAAGAATTGACATCATTCGGAACGCCGCCGCGATGCGGCGGCGGTGCGAATTATGTCAAGAGACGCGATATGGCCAGCCGGCAACCAATCTTCGGCGTTGTGAGCGAACACGGTGACGAGAACGAGAAGCTGGTCGAGCTTTTCTGGAATCGCGCCGAGCTCAAGAAGGAGCTTGCGGCCCTCAGCAAGGAGCGCTATCGCCTCCAGCAGCTCGTAAAGGAGCAACAGGGCGCGACGGCCAGGATCGAACAGCGACTGGGGCACCTCGAGAGCCTGCTGGCCGACCCCGAGTGGGTGCACACCGTCGTCGTGTTTTACCAGCTTCGCTCATTGAACCGCCGCTGCGCAGGCAAGCTTGCGCGATTCGCCGAGCAGCTCAAGCAGCAGCGGGAGAAACGCGTGCGGGACGCGCAGATCGGCGCCTGGCGTGACAAGTGCAACGCTCGTCGCAAGCGCCTCGACCAGGAACTGTCGGCGCGGCGGCGGCAACTTCGGAAGCTCGAGGGGCAGCTCGATGACGAACGCCAGCGTGCGGCGACCGTGGGCGGTCTGTCGAGGATGTTCAAGAAGCGCTCGGCGCCTGGGCAGCTCGCCGAACTCGAAGGCAAGCTCGAACCCCTCAGGCAGCAGGAACGGGCGTTGCTGGAGAAGGTCGAGGCGCTCGAGAACGGAGCGCTGCCCGACCCACCCGGTCTGAGCCTTGCGGAGAAGCGGTCGATCAACTTCATGATCCTGGCCTTCGCGCAGCACCTCTTCCTGCAGTTCAACGACCGCAATCTGGTCGCGCTCGTGAAGGAGTCCAGCGACAAGAGCGTCGGCGCCATCAATTACGGCAGCAAGCGGGACTGCGACCTGCTGCTGGAACGCATAGCCCTGCAAGTCGACGCGCTGGAAAACGCGAGTGATTACGCCGACATTCTCCGGCGGCGCGCCGAGTTGGTCGCCGAACACGCGATGTTCAAGGACGACGAGGATGCCGTGCCGGTTGCGGGCACCGTAGCCACCGTTTTCGCCATCAATGGCAATGGCGTCGTGACGAAGTCCGACGCGAACCTGCTCGGTGACAATTACTGGGGGCTGGCGAACGTGCTGAGCCGCTGAGCGCGCTCAGATATCCGTGCGGTACATCTGCTTGCGGTAGCGCAACAGGTCATCCGCGCCAAATCCGGGCAATTGCGCCGCCGCTTCGGTTTCCAGCACGCCGCGCGGGTTGTCCACGGGTTCCGATTGCTCGACCGCGAGAGGCGGGTTGAAATCGTCGTCTTCCTGCGGCGGCTGCAGCATCGGCTGGCGCGCCTGCGCCTCATCGAATATCCGCCGCAGCATGATCTCGACCCGCAGTCCTGCCGGCGGCGCGGCGGCATCCGGGACTGTCTCGGCCGCGGCATCGTCGCGCGGCGGAGCGTCGGGCGTTACGGCGCGGGCGGCGCCCTGGTCGATGATCGCGAGCGGCGCATCGCGGGCGACGGACAGGGACATCGGCGGCGCATCCAGCGGCTGGTCGGGCCGCACCTCGGTAGTGGTCGCGGCGAGCGCGGGAGAGGCCAGGGCAGTCAGCACGAGCGCCATCGCGGCGCTCAGAAATCGCCGTGCCACCTTACCTCGTGGTGCCTGCTGGATTGTCAAGGTCACCTCCGGAAAACGCCCGCCGGGTGTTATAGCCGAGTATAACACCGGGCGGACGGGACGCAAGGGGGCGGCTCAGCTCCGGTTCTGGGCCGTCTGCGCCGGCACGCGCCGGAGTTCGCGCAATTCCGCGAGATCCGCGGCGATCCCCGCGGCCTGGTCCAGCAGCACGTCGGGAATGTCTTCTTCGTCGAGGTCCTCCAGGGTCTCGAGCGGATCGAGTCCATGGGCCGCGCGGCGTTCGTTCTCGCGCTTGAGTTCCCGGGCCATCTCGTCTTCGCGCTCCTCGAGCCGGTATTCGTAATTCAGGGACACGGTCTTGCGCTCGCGTGCTTCCTCGGCATCGCGGGTGCGGTCGATCAGGTACTGGAAATTCGGGTCCGTCTTGGCCCGTTCCAGCTGGTTGGCCGCAAGCGACTCGATCGTGGAGTCGAGTGGTTCACCGGCGCGGAAGCGGGTCGTCTGGATCGTGTCCCATGGCAGCGCGCTGTCCCGCACGCTCTCGCCGAACTGCTCGGCGTCGATGAGCGAGGGCAGCGTGATGTCGGGATCCACGCCACGGTGCTGCGTGCTCTCGCCCGTGACCCGGTAATACTTGCCGATGGTCAGCGTCAGTTGCCCGTAGCCGGGCCCGCTCTCGGGTTTCAGGTACTGGTCGAGGGAATACAGGTTCTGCACCGTGCCCTTGCCGAAGGTCTGCTGGCCGATGATCACGCCGCGCGCATAGTCCTGGATCGCGGCCGCAAAAATCTCCGAAGCCGAGGCACTGAAGCGGTCCACGAGCACCGTCAAGGGCCCGTTGTATGCCACGCGGGCCACCGGGTCGGGATCGTCCAGGCGGCTGATCCGCCCGTTCGAGTTACGCAGCTGCACCACGGGTCCGTTGTCGATGAACAGGCCCGACAGCGCAGTGGCTTCGGTCAGGTGGCCGCCGCCATTGCCCCTCAGGTCCAGCACGAGGCCGTCGATGCCCTGTTCCTCGAGCTCGCCGATCAGGCGCTTCACGTCGCGCGTGGTGCTCGTGTAGTCCTTGTCGCCACTGCTCATGGCGCGATAGTCGCGGTAGAAGCTCGGTACCTCGATGACGCCGATGCGCCACTCGCGGCCATCGCGCGGCACGGTGACCACGTCGCTCTTCGCCGCCTGCTCCTCGAGCTTCACCTGGTCGCGCGTCAGCGCAATGACCTTCTCGCCGCTGCCGGGGAGCGCACCCGCAGGGATGATCTGCAATCGCACCACGGTGTTAGCCGGCCCGCGGATCAGGTCGACCACATCGTCCAGCCGCCAGCCGATGACGTCGACGATATCACCCTCATGCCCCTGGGCGACGCCCGTGATGCGGTCCTTGGGCTTGAGCTTGCCGTCGATTGCCGCGGGGCCGCCCGGGATGATGTTGACGATCTGTACGTAGTCCTCGTCCAGCTGCAGCGATGCGCCGATGCCGAAATACGACAGGCTCATCTGGATACGGTATTCCTCGGAATTACGCGGCGACAGGTAGCTGGAATGCGGGTCCAGCGTGTGGGCGAACGCGTTCATGAAGGTCTCGAAGACGTCGTCCGCCTTGACCTGGTTGATGCGCTTCAGGTAGCGCTT
>DATIUU010000301.1:0-20792 GCA_035466635.1 Woeseiaceae bacterium | reverse complement strand
GTCGTCGCCCTTCGTCCACGCGCGCATCGTCATCGAGCGCTCCCAGTCCGGGCGGTGGATCACCATCGACATCTCGCTGTAGGAGGAGACGCCGCGCCAGTGGTCAACGGCCGCGCGCACGATCGCCTTCGCGTCCGGCGGCGTCTCCGCGGCAACGCAGGCGATGGCGGCGAGGAGGAACGCGGCGATTGTCGTCGGGTAGCGCATGGGGCCTCCGGATTGCCGCATCCAGTAAACCCGCCAGGCCTGTAGGAGCGGGTCTCGACCCGCGAATTCTGCTTGGCCCCGATCGCGCTTCGAGAAGCGCTCCTACAGCATGGTCTTAACGATCCGGGTATCCCGCAGGGTTTCGACGGCCCGTAGGAGCGGGCCTCGGCCCGCGATCGGGGCCTGGCTCGCGGCTACAGCATCTCGAACCAGCCGTCGCCGACCGGCCGGTAGGTCTTGTTCTCGACGTCGAGCGTGAGTATATGCGCGCCGCGCGCGCCGATGCGGCGGTTGGGGCCGTAGCTCAGCGGCGGGGTCACGCCGGTGTCGAACTGGTACAGCAACTCGAGGCCCTCCACCAGCTTCACCCGGCTCAGGTTGCGGCCGGCTTTGCGCAGCCCCTCGACGAACAGCTGCGCCGACGCGAACGCGGCCAGCTGCGCCTGGATATGCTCACGCGGCAATGAATAAGTTGCCGCAAGTTCTTGATATTCCTTGCGTCCTTTTGCCGTCACATCGTTGGTCACCGTCGGGTAGGCAAGGAACACGCGGCCGTCGAACAACGACGGCAGGTCCGTGAGCGGCCGCGCCGTCAGCGACGACAGCAGGTAAATCCGCGGCGCCTCACCGCGTTTCGCGAACTCGGCAAGTAGCGCATCGAGCTCGCCCTGGGCGCCGAAGAACAACAGCGCCTGGCTCTCCGCCTCCGCGACGTCGTCCGCAAAGGCCGCCGCATCGAAGTTGCCGGGTTCCCAGTTGACGACGGCGGGTTCGCCCTCGCCCCCCTTGCCCCGCACCTGCTGGCTCGCAGCGCCCGTGAGCGACTCCGGCCGTCCGCCGGCCGGGCTGGCGATCAGCACCTCGCCCGCGGCAGCACCGTCGGCGATGGCGCGATCGGCCAGCACCCGTGCCTGCTGGTCCAACCCCGCATAAAGATAGAAAGCCGCCGCGTCGAAATAGGCGTCACCCGGGTCGAGGGTGAAAGGACCCACCAGCGGCACGTTGTCGGAGCGCAGGTAGGTCAGCAATTCGTCGTCCATACCAACGGAGTACGCGCCCACGAGCGCGAAAAAGCCCTCGCTCGCGAACGCCTCGCGCAGTGTCTCGAGGCTCGCCTCGGCCGTCGGACCCGACGGCACCGTCATCAGCTCGATGCGCCGTCCGAAGACGCCGCCGTCTTCGTTGATGTCGTTGAAGTAGCCTTCCAGCACGAGCCGCATCGCATCGCCCGTCTCCCCCGCCCGGCCGGACAGCGGCAGCAGCGTCGCCACCCGCACCGCGTCGTCGGTGACGCCCGGGTCCAGGTCGTACTCGAGCACTTTCATGTAGGCCACGAGGTCGGCCATGTCCTCGCCCGACATCTGGTACATCGGCATCGAGCGATCCATCGGGTTATTGGCCGGGTCGATGCCTGCGATCATCGAGCGGATGAAGCTGTCGTCGTCGAACGCGGGATGCCGGCGACCGTCGTGGTGCACGTGACCGTAGGTCTTTACGAGTTCGCTCCAGCGGATGTCGAGCGGGATCACGCCGCCCTCGGGCCGCCCGAGGCCGTCGGAGCCGTGACAGCTGGAACAGGGCATCGTGCTGCCGGGAAGCACGGCGGCCTCGTCGCCGACGACCGCCGTTATCTCCGTCCCTCGCGGGCTCGTTCCCTCGAAATAGATCTGCTTGCCGCGCTGCTGGACGTCGCTGAGTTCCTCGGCGTGGGCCGGAAGCAAGGCAGCACCAAGCGTGAACGCAGCCGCGGCCGCCGCCAGTCGGACGGCATGTGCGGCGCTTCGGGCACGGGCGGCCACGCGCTAGCCGCCGGCCTTGCGCTGATCGCGAAGCTCGTTGACGATCTTTACGATCCGGTCCGGGTTCGGGAAGCCGAACAGCCGCTTCCACTCGCCGGTCCGGGCGTCGCCGATCAGCACCATCGTGGGATGGTCCTCGAAGTTCGACGTGTACGCCCCGAGCCCGGTCAGCACGTCATCGACGGCGGGCTTGCCGCCGGTGAGCCACAGCCAGCCCTCGCCGGCGCGGTGTTTCTCGGAATAGGCCTTGAGGCGCTGCGGCGTGTCGCGAATCGGGTCCACGCTCATCGAGATGAGGCGCACCTCGCTGCCGACCACGTCGCTGCCGAGCTTGGTCTGCACCTGCGTGAACAGCGCCGAGAGCACCGGGCAGATCGTCGTGCAGGTCGTGTAGACGAAGTCCATCACGACGATGTGGTCGCCGATGGCTTCCGTGACGAATTCCATCTCCCGGCCGTCCTGGTCGAGCACCAGGCGGTTGCGCAGGTCGATCTCCGCCGACTCGAGCGCGGGCTCCGATTCCTGCTTCATCATCGCGCGGTGCTTGGCATGCGGATCCTCGTCGGCCATTGCCGTGCCGGGAAGCACCAGCAGCAGCGCGAGGAACTTGATCGTGAACTTGCGGCTCGAGGTATTCATCGTAGCTCCTTGTCAGTTGCCGGCGCCGAGGGGAATCAACACCTCGACCTCGGCGTCGGCGCGCAGCGCATCGATCCTTTCGCGCACCGCGGCCTCCATTTTCTCTCCGCGCACGTAGTCGCGCAGCTGCTCGCGGACCTCGTCGAGCGGCAGCAGGCGCGGCGCCTGCCGCTCCTCCAGCTTGACGATGTGAACGCCGTAGACCGTGTCCACCGGATCGGAGATCTCGCCCTCGTCGAGCGAGAACGCCACCGCCTCGAAGGGGCCCACCATGGTACCGCGCGGGAAAAGGCCCGTGTCGCCGCCGTGCGGCTTGGTCCCCGAATCCTCCGAGAATTCTCTCGCAAGCGCGGCGAAGTCCTCGCCGGCGCGGGCGCGTTCGAGGATCGGCTGCATCTGCTCGCGGATGGCCGCGCGATCGTCCTGCGTGCCCATGGGCTTCCACGTCAGCAGGATGTGACGCACGCGGACCTGGTCCGGCAGCGTCAACCGGTCTTCATTCTCGTCGTAGAACTTCTCGACCTCGGCGTCCCTGACGTCCGACGCGTCCGCGCGGACCCGGTCGAGGAATATCTTGGCCGCGATCATTCGAGCGATGTGGAGGCGGTAGCTCTCCTCGGTGTAACCGTCCGCCTCGAGCTTCATGCGGAACTGGTCGTCGCTGTCGAACACGTCGCGCAGTTCCTGCACCTGCTTGTCGACTTCGGCGGGGTCGGCTTCGATGCCGGCCTCCTCCGCGGCCTGCGCGACCAGTTCCTGCTCGACCATGAGGTCCATCGCCTCGCGGCGCAGTACCTTCATGAGCTCCAGCTGGTCGCCGCGGGCGCCGACCTGCACGCCCTTCGAGTTGCGGTATTCGACGTAGAAGCCCTGGAAGCGCTGGTAGCTGATGGTCTCGCCGTTCACGCGCACGGCGTCGCCGGGATAGATCCCCTGCGCGTGTGCGCCGGCCGCGATCGCGGCCAGGACGAGCCATAAGTAGCGAGCGCGCAGCATCAGTTCACGGCCGCCTCGGTCGCCTCCTTCTTCGGCGGCGGCATCGCAATCAGGCTCAAAAACGGCTGATCCGAGAAGGCAAGCCCCCTCGAGGGCGCACTGACGTACACGTAATAGGTGGAGAGCGAGCTGACCTCTACCGTCGCGGCGTACAAGCCTTCGCCGATGTTGCTCGCCTGCTGCTGCTTGCGGTCGCGGCCGTCGGACCGGTAATACATCACCGTCACGTCATCGATGTTGCTGATAGCTTCACCGCTCTCCATGTCCTCGAGACGGAAGCGGATCGTGCGCGGCTCGCCCATGACGATGTAGCGGTTGTCGATGTCGTACTTGACGGCCACCTTGCCCGCATCGGCGCCCTTTTCCGCCTCGTTCGGCGCAATCGCGGCGGTGAAGCAGTGCAGGAACTGCGGCGAATCCATCATGAATGCGATGTCGTAGATCCCCTCGACGGGCACCCGGACGCGGCCGCGGTAAACGCCCGGCGAGACCTCGGAAAGGCTGCGATCGACGATGGCGATCGCGCGGGCCTCGTGGCCGTAGTTGCGGAAGCTGCCCATGGGCGCGCCCATGCCTTCCATGTAGTAACTGATCGTGCCCTCGGCCTGGTTGACGATATAGGCAGCCGCGGCCTGCTTGACCGCCGGCACGATGCTGTCGGCCATGCTGATGTCGGCGGCGAGCCCGGGCGGGCGCTGGCCGGCGGGGATATAGGTTACGGGCGGCGTGCCGTCCTCGTCGAGCTCCGAGATCGGTATCAGGCCGACGTCCTGGGTGCCGAGCGAGCGCACGTAGGCGAGCGAATTGGTGAAGCTGACCTGGTAGGGCTGCTTGCCGACCGAGAGCGCGTGCGCGAGCCGGTCGCCCGAGGAGTCGATGACGAAGATCGTGTCGGTGGTCGCGTTGACGGCCATGCCCCAGCGCCCGTCGGTCGTGAAGCGCAGCGGGCCCAGGCCGGGCTCGGCCTCGATGGTCGCGCGTACTTCGCGCGTTTCGGGGTCGATCACCGAGATCGTGCCGGCATCCGCGTCGGTCACGTAAATCGCGCTGCCGAGCGGCGAATAAGCCACGGACATCGGCCTCGGCCCGGTCTCGATGTCGCCGAGCTTCTCGAGCGACTGCACGTCGATGACCGTCACCGTACCACTGTCGCGGTTCGTCACGAACGCATAGCGGTCGCCGTCCGTGAAGGCTATCTCGTGATGACCGGCACCCGTCTGGATGAAGGCCACCGGCTCGAGCTCCTGTGCGTCGATCACCGTGACGCCGCTCTTCTCGGGATCGGCGGAGTTGTTGCCGACCCACAGGTAGCGCTGGTCGCGCTGCAGCTCGATGCGCATCGGCTCGTCGCCCGCCTCGATCTCGTGGGTGACCTTGAACGACTCCGTGTCGGCGAGCGCCACCCTGCCGGCGGCCGGCATGGTGACGAACAGCTTCTTGTTATCGTCGTTCATCACCCAGTCCGCGCCGGGGCGGCTCAGGTTGATCTGCGTAAAGAGGTTGGTAACGCCCGTGATGCCGACGGCCGGGTCGATCACCGAGATCGAGTTGTCGCGGTTCATCACGAGCAGGAAATGACTGTTCAGGTCGATCATCGGCCGTATGCCGACGATGCCCTGCAGGTAGGTGGCGACACGGTCCTTGCAGCTCATCGGGCGGTCGCCCATGGCTTTCCACGCCTCGCCGATGTCCATCCAGGCGGCGGGGTAGCGTCCCTTGATCGGATCGCCCGTGCTGGCGTCCGTGACGCGGAAGGTGACGTCGGCCCAGCTTCCGGCCGTGACTTCGCCGACACCGCCGACGGGCAGTACCGAGACCTCCACGTTGACGCCTTCGCGTGTAATGAGATTGGGGTTGTCTTCTTCCCCGGCTTCGGGGCCCGCGTCGCGGCTGCATCCGCTTGCGAGGAAAAGAGAAGTGAGCGCGAACAGCATCGCGCGTCGGATCAGAGAATGGGCGGCCACCATTATCTCTCCTGTCTGTGTGTCCATGTCCGCCAGCTTGAAATCGGCGGGTTTCCAGATGAAAGGTGGAGCGACCCTTGCGGGCCGCTCCACGCTCATTTTACTTCGGGACGTCCGTGTCCACGATGTTTCCTTTTACGGCAGTGATCTACTCTACCCTGAGGATACCAATCAAGCCGTTGCGATTGCCATTCGGCGTGTAGTCGCGGTACAGGTAATCACCCTTGACCCCGTACGAACCGCCCGCGTCGAAGAAGATCGGCCAGTGCGAGAACACGTGACCCATACCTTCCTCGCTGCCCATGTACTTGGCCTGCTCGTTGAAGCCGAGGGCATTCGAGGGCGCCGGCGCCCAGGGGTCGCAGCGACCCACGATACCGACGTAGTCGTCCTGCGCGGCGCCGACAGGCGTGCCGGCTGCCGGGTCATGCTGCGCACCGGTGCAGACGTACGGATCGCGCGGCCACGTGTGTCCGGTCAGGATGAACGTACTGTCACGGTCCGCCGACGCGCCGTTCAGCACGTACATGCGGGTGTTGTAAGCCGCGCCGGTAGCCCGGTTTGCCTGGGCCCGGAACACCGGCGTCTGCATGTCGCCAGCCTTCGCTATGCCGGGGATGTCCGGGATCGCGTTGGGCTCGGTCGCAACCAGTGCGTTCGAGTACATGGCCTGCGGGTTCTGGATGCTGCCGTAGCTGTTGGGCGTCCCGGCGTTGCCGAACGGCGCGTCGGGCGGCAGCTTGAAGCGGAACCAGGACGGTTCCGCACCGTAGTTGAACCCGGCATGACCGGAGTCCTCAGCGCCTTCGACACCAAACTCGGCCTGATGCACGTTCTTGATCGCAGAGCCGTCCTTCCAGCGCAGGTTACCGAGCTTGTGCACGATGGCGATCGCCTCGCGGAACTCACCACCGGTACCGGCGATGCCCGTCGGCGACGACACTGTCGCCTGGGCGCGGGTCAGGCGCGTGCAGCCTGGCAGAGTATGATCGGCTCCACATTCTAGTCCACCGTTACCCTGGCCGTCGGCCACCAGCGTGGTTTCGTCGACCACCGTCGTACCCGCCGGCTCGATCACGAGCGCACCGAACAGGCCCTTCTGGGGCTGCTTGACGCGGTCGGACGACAGCAGGTTGGAGGCACCGAACTCGATCGGCGTCGGGATCAGGCGGAAGCGCTGGTTGCCCTGGCTGTCATTGCCGTCACGCTTGACGCGCAGGTCACCCGCATACCACTGGTAGGTCTTGGAACCGCCGGGCCGCGCGAATGCCGCTTCCTGGTTGTTGTTGCCGACCAGGATGGCTTCGTCCCGGCTGGTGTCGTAGGACACGAGCTGGGCGTGCAGGCCTGCCTGGGCCGATGGCCTGATCAGGTTGTTGCCGAAGAAGCTCATCTGCAGCTGGTTACGCAGAGCGACGGGCTTGAACAGGTCGCGGTTTACAACCCAGAACGTGTCCAGCCAGCCGGCGAGGTCGGGCACCGCGTCGAAGGCGACGTCAGCCACCGCGAGCGGTGTCGGATCGTCCTTCGTGCGCAGCGTGTAGCCCTGGTCCAGCGCATCCTGCGCCTGCTCGGCGTCGAATGCCGCGAACCACTCGTCGGCCACGCAGACGTCGTCTGCCGTGCCCATGATGAGGTCGATACCGGCGTCGTACGCGGTACACATGTACTCGTACACGGGCGTGTTGTTGACCGTCGCCTGGTCGATGAGCTTGTTGCTCAGCGTCACCTCGATGCAGTCACCCGCGCTGGCGCGCAGCACCAGCGGTTCGACCGGGGCGGTGGCCTTGAGCTTGACCGGGCAGCCTTCCAGAGCGACGTTCTGGTCGAACAGCTCTTCGCCCGAGCTCGGCTCTTCGCAGCGATCGTCGACAAGGTTGGCAGGGCCGTTGGTCCCGTCGGGCGATACACCCTCGATCCAGCGCGGCTCGAGATCCTCCATGCGCACGTACATCATGGCCGTCGGATCGTTGAGCGGGCCGGCACCGCCAGTAATGGTGTTGCCGTCGGCGACGATGCCGGGAATGACGGTGCCGCGGCGGTTGTAGACCAGCGTGCCGCCAGCCGTGTTGAGCGGACCGCCGACGTTGTCGCCGAGGCCGTCGCCGTCCGAGTCACCGCCCGTGTTGGGCGTGATCGTGACGCCGAGGTTGTTCGGCAGCACTTCGTTGGCGAGTACCGCGGCCACGCTGTACTGCACGGGTACGACAGGCGTGGTCTTGCCTTTACCCTTGCCTTCGATGACCGGGTCGCCGTTCTGGTCGAGTTCCACCTTCGGGCATACGCCGTTGAACTGGTTCTCGTTGGCGAACGAGCGGCCGCCACCGTTACCCGGCAGCGTGACCAGGTCACTCTGGCCCGCACTGCGGTTGTAGGTACGCAGGATGCCCCAGGTACCGCTCCAGATGCCGTCGCGCGTCGCGTCCTGGGCGTACATGTAGTCCACCGAGTTGCCGCGCTGTTGCGGATCGCGATTGAACGGCGCCTGCAGGCTGAACTGCTCGGAGATACCGTGCGACTGGAAGTTACGCCAGCCGGAGTTCCCGGAGCGGCCGAAGCCGGAGCCGTTGGACAGCCACTTGATGCCGTGCACCGTCGTGAGGTGCTGCTCTTCCGTGGCGCCTACCTGGATCTTGATCTTCACCTCGTCGCCCTCGTAAGCGCGCATGATCGGGGTGAAGGGATCGCCCGGCTGGCGGTCGCAGTTGATGCCGTCGCCACGGCCGTTGCCCGCGCAGCGCGGCTCCGCAGGATACGGAGGCGCACCATCGATGCCGTTCAGGTAGCCGAGGCTCGTGTTGAGCGCGCTGATCGCGCGGTCGTTACGGGTCTGGAAGGCGAAGGCGAGATCGCCAGCCTTGCCGGCGGCCTGGGTACCGCTGCGGCCGTCCGGACCGATAGCGCTCGGATCGAACACGCGCAGGCCAACCGGTTCGTTGCGGTAGTTCACGACCCACGTCGACGCATGGCCGATGTTGATCGCCTCGGCGCAGGGCCGCGGCACGTTCGGGTCGTTCTGGCCGAGACGGCCGGGGCAACCAGGATGCGCATTCACCGTGTCGGGGAACGCACCCGGGTTCGCGCCGCCGTTAGCCGTGAGCTTCAGCGTCGGGTTGACCACCTGCAGCCAAGTGTCCTCGAGCGCCGGCGCGAACGCCACGGTGGCGTTGAACGGATCCGGCTGGTTGATCGCCGTTTTGGTCGGGATACCGAACACGTCGGCACCGACGAAGACGCCCGCCTCGTAGGCATGCTGGAAGTCGCTCATCTCGAAGTAGAACTCGCGATGCGGTGCGATGTTCTCGGACTGGACCGTCGAGCCGTACTGCGGCGCTGACGGCGGCAGAATGGCTGCCTGCCAGGACGTCGGGCCGCCGTCGTTCCGCGGACCGTCGATATCGGCGGCCGTCTGGCCACCAAGTACGTCGCCGTGCTCGTTGTGCACCCAGGTCGAATGGGCCGGCTCGGCGAGAATCGTCGAGTACAGGCCGATCTGCTGGAACGTGGACGGACCGTAGTGGTCGTGCGAGAACGTCAGGCCGAGGCCGCGATCAACGCCGTTCACGTTCACGACGGGATCCACGAGGATACGCTGGATCGTCGTGCGCGCACCGTGGTACATGCCCGCGCCCACCTGCGGGTTAGCTGGATCGGTGAACCCGGCGAAATAGTGGTCCGTCGGGAACAGCTGGGTCGCGCCCTTGGCGGAAATCGCACCCGGGTCGGCGCCCTGCTCGTCCGTGAGCGACGCTACCTGCACGAGTCCGGTGAGGTCTACCGGGCCGAGCTGGCCGGGCAGGCTTCCGGCCTTCAGTACCGGCCTTCCCTCTGAAACGTCGAATTTGGCGCAGGTGAATGTCTTCGTGCCCGTGGGATCCGCAAACGAGGCACCGGACGCCGGGTCTGCAACACAAGCGGCACCCAGCGCGATGAGGCCGTTGTAACGGTTGATGGCGAAGATGCGCTCCTCGACCATCTTGGGCGATAGCGTGCCGTCTTCGTAGTTCCAGCCGTTCGCGGCGCCGTCGTTCGACGTCAGGTCCCACTTCGGCAGGTGGATGTGCTGGCCGATGATGTCGGTCGGCGTCCGTACCTGGAAGTCATCAACCTCGAACTCGGCCGGCACCAGGTTCGCGTGCAGGATCTTGCCGCAGTCGAACGTGTTGAAACGCATGACCAGCGGCTCCGGCGGACGCTCCTTGAGCACCGTCGGCTTCACGTCGTCCCACAGGATGATGATGCGCTCCTGCGAGTAGTGGTAGCCCACCTTGTTGAACACCGCGTCGATCTGCAGGTTCGCAAGCTTGTAAGTGCGCGGGTTCTCGCCGTCGAACTCGGACTTGCCCTTGGTGTTGAAGGTCGAATCGCTGCCGTCGCCGTCGAACCAATGGCCGGAATCGTCGCCCGCCCGCAGCATGGTGCCGTTATCGTCGACACACGGGTCGTTGAACGGGCCGCTCGGTACGGGTTTCGCGCCGTTGAGCACGAAGTCGAACTCGCCAGCGAGCAGGTTCCCATTGAGGTCGAGAGCGGCACTCGGGCGCAGGCGATGCGACTGGTATTCCATCGAAACCTGCTCGAGATCGGTACCGACCTCGGGGAAGTACACCGGCCTCGTCATCTCGATGATCTTGGCAAAATCGAGCCGGTTCTGGGTGTCCTTCGACACGCCACCGGCCGTGTAGCCGAGCATGGCGTGGCGCGGCAGACCGCCGTCCCAGCCACCGCCGAGCTTGCTCCAGTCGGGGCCGTCGCCCTTGGCGGCAGGGTTAATGTCGGGATGTGCTGCACCCGCCTCGGTCAGCATGTCGAGCGGCGGTGTTGGCATGCGCTGGCCGACGATGCCCATCGGGCACACGTTGGCGCCAACCAGGACCTCGCCGGGAGCCGGCGCGACCTGGTCGGGACCGCATTCGTTACCGGCGAGCCAGAACGGGAAGCCCGGGCTGAGGTCGTCGGCGGTTCCCACGACACCGTCGGCACCTGCCACGCTGGCGCGATCGACGATCGCCTGCGAGGAATCCGGCGTCGGGTTTGCCGGATCCGGCGGCAGGCGCCCGCCGAGCAGGCTGTTGGAGCCGCGATCGACGGCAGCAACCGAGACCCTGGCCGGCATCTGCGGCATGGCCTTGCCGGGCAGTGGCACGATAGCCGGGATCGGCGAGCCGTCGGGCAGTTCGCCGTCGGGCAGCGCACGTGCACCGGCAGCGGGCTTGCCGCTGCGCAGCGCCCAGTCCGTCTTGCCGTCGTTATTGGCGTCCTTCAAATGGAAACCCGTCTCGGTCTCGGAGACGGCCAGTACGGTGCCCGCCTCGAAGACGTCGTGGTTACGCATGTGGTACCACATACCCTGCGCAAAGTGCGGGTAGAAGTGGCAGTGGAAAATCGCGTCGCCGACGGTCTTGTTGCGGTTGCCCGCGCCGCCGTTAACGAGTTCGTAGGTGTGACCGGAGCCCGGCATGATTTCCTGGGCGTCCAGGTAGTTCGCGTTGTCGTCGTTCGGGTTGAACAGCCACTGGTGGTTGTGGAAATGGAAAATGTGCTGTTCGAACGAACCGGCGTGCGTGTTGCGCATCTTCACGTGGTCGCCCGTGTAGGCGTGATGCACGTTCGACGGGTCTTCCTGGAACAACGCGTAGTTGTCGGCCAGTTCGAAGGCAGTCGGAGCACCGGTGACAGGGTCGAACGCCGTCGGCAGCTGCACCGGGCCGTTCGCGAGTCCGGGCAGGCGCCAGCAGGAGTTGGGCTCGCCCGGGCCGGCCGCGATGTTCTCGGGGCTGCAGGCCTCGATACCGGTGTTGGCCGGGTAGTTCACGAGCATGGCCGGGTCGCCGACCGTCTGCGAGGCGAGGAAGAATTCCTCGTAGGCACAGTCCGTGCAGTCGTGCATCGGGCCCGCGCGCAGGCGGTTGGAGATGATCTCCGAACCGATGCCGCCGGAACCGTAGTTGATCATGAACTGGTCTTTAACGCCGTGCAGCACGTGCCGCATGGTCGGATGGTTGTACCAGTTCGGGAATACCTGCGAGTTGGTCTGTTCGTCATGGTACTGCGACGTGAACTCGCGGAACGCCTCGAGGCGGTTCGGGTACACCGGGTTGTTGAAGCCCTTCCGCTCGAGCGGATAGGGCGCAGCCTCCGAGCCCATCGTGCACTTCCAGCTGCCGTCCGCACAGCCGCCCGCGATGATCGCGTTGATGTCGCTGTGCACGAGTTCGCCGCTGGCCGTCAGCATGTTGATGATCGGCAGGCCGGCCTTGCCCTCGGACTTCCAGGGCTCCACGTTCGGGTACAGGGCCTCGTAGTCGATGACCGGCTGGCCGCCGGGGTTGCAATCGACGCCGACAATCTGGCCGGCCACGCAGTCGCTCGCCACCGTGCCGGTCGTCGCGAGGCGCAATTCCTCTTCGGTGACCTGGCTGCGATAGATCTTCGCGCCCTTCGGCTGCACGTTCAGCGCGCCGAACATGCCAACGGCGAGGTTACCGCTGTTCGCTTCGGAACCGATCGTGGCGCCGTAGCTGCTGATGATGTAGGCGCCTTCGTGCGGCGTGTAGAGGTTATAAACAACCGTATCGCCAGGAGCCGCAAGGCCGGAGCCTGCGCCTCCGCAATCCTTGGGACCCCCAGCGCCGTCTCCGGCATCCGGATTAGCGCCGACCCAGGCGCCCTGGCTCTTGATGTTGACAAGCTCAGTACCCGTAGCCTGGAAGCTGGCACAGCGCCCGGCGACCTGGTCGTCATTGTTGAGGCCGACGAAAGGTGTGCCGTCAGGCTCCTGCGTTCCGAGCGTGTTCTGGCCCTGTTGCGGGTTGTTCGGGTTTGCACGCGTCGGATCGAGCCAGTTCGTGAAGTTTACGTTAAGGCAGGCGCCTTCGACCGAACGCACGACCAGCGGACGCGGCCGCTTGTCGGGCCGGAGCTCGACCATGCCGGCCTGGCAACCGTTGTCGCTGCCATCGGGAAGCTGACAGACCTCGCCGGACTTGCCTGACACCGAACTGTGCACGACGTCGCGCTTCAGCGCGTAGGTGATCCAGTTCGGGTTCTGCGCACCGAGGCGGTTGAACACCGTCGGGTTGTCGAACACGACGACATTGGCCGTGATCGTCTGCGAGCAGGTGGGACCAGCCGGCGGTGGTGGCGGCGGCGGCTCGTTTCCGCCTTTGCCTTTACCCTGGGCGAAGGCCGGGTTGCCGACGCCCAAGGTAGCGACGAACAGGATGACCCAGAAAAGGCCGAAGCCCAACCTGGGCAGTATGTCCGTCTTGCGGCTGATGATGTCGAACAATTTCAGTGTAGTCACGAGACTATCCTCCCTCTGCGCGAGACCCGCCCCCCGATTGGATACGTGAGTTCTCGCAGATGCGCGTGCGGCGCGGTCTTTATTGATGTTGAAATGCATGGAATTGCGGATTGGTGTAACGAAAGCGATTGGAAAATCCGGTGTGCGACGCGAACGATGGGATCGCAGACGAGCGACAGCGAGCTCGGCCCTCGGGGCCTGGCGGTCGTCGTGGGAATACTGTGGCGTACTCCGTGCTGCATTCTTATTCTTCCTTCGTTTTCCCGTGCCGGGCCCGTCGGCCGCGGCGCGTCGCTGACGGATGCGACCGACCCGCAGTCCGGGTCAGTACATCCTCGATGGCGAAATTGTGGACCTGCGCAGGGCCGGCGACTTCATGCGGGGGGATAGAATTCGCCCGGTCCGTGGTTTAGACCTGACCTAACCCTTTGGACAGGGTCAAAGTGCAGGTACAGGGCGCGTGGTTGAGCCAAAAACGTGACTTTGTCACGGTGCAACAAAAAAAAAGACGCGCCCGGGGGCGCGTCTTCGGGGTTTAAGGATCGCTCCTTAAATCCGGAGCACTTCCCGTCGCTGGCGGTTCAACCTGGCGTGCGAGTCGTGCTCCGTCGTGCCATGAAGGCGGTTTGGTTGCCGGATTACAGGGCGGCGCAAGGATCCGCGTCGAAGTGGAGCTCGATGTTCGACTGATCTACGACGTCGACCATCTCACCGGCATCGACATAGCCATTGTTATTGAAATCCTTCCAGACAAAGTCCTCGGGCTTGGCGATGTCGTCGCAGCTCGACGTCCACGTCGTTGTGGACTCATCAGCATACTTGACGGGGACAGAAATGAATGCACTGACCGCCGTCTCGGCAGAGAGATACGGATTCTCCAGGCAGAGGTCTATCGACGTGGAGTAGGACGGCTGTGAGCCGGCCATGAGGTAATCACTTCCGGCCGCCTGAAACTCGGTCGTACATGTCCATTTCTTGCCGCTCGCATTGGGTTCGCAAACTTCCGCCTTGAAAGCCGCAGTCGCGGACGGTGCCTGGATAACACCACCACCATCGCCAAGCTTCGAACCGCTCGGAGTCACAGTAGTGTAAATTTCAAGAGTCGTGCCATTAAGGACGCATTCGTTCTCGACGTCGATGCTGAGCTTTTCGCCCTTGGGGCGGCCCGGGTCTCCATTGGGACCCGCAAACGCGCTGCCCGACATGACCACGGCAAGCAGCGCCAGCGGTGCGGATTTCTTAATCGTATTCATGGTTGTCAGTTTATTCATTTGCCTAACTCCTCTCGGATTTATGGTTTTGGTCGAGAGTCATCCACAGGCGAACACGTGTAGCGATGAAGCCTGCTTCATCATCTCTTTATGAATAAACACCGTGGTGGGTAACGCAGCGGACAGGTGTTCGTACGGGAGGTAGTCTGCGCCTGGACCGGCGCGCGGGCTTCCATCCGTGGATCGGACTTTAGCGAATCAACGGGTTGGACGTCACCTGACCAATCGTACAGTTTTGTGCAGATGCGCACAAAACAAGGGCTCCGCGGTTTCCCGGGAGCCCTTGCAGGGTCGTTATGTCAATCCAGGGACGGCGGCCTTACGGGCAGCTGAGCCACGGATAGTCGGCGATGTCGATGCGCGACTGGTCATTGATGTCCTGAGGGATACCGTCATTCGGATCCGGATCGTCGCCCTCGAGCACCGGGTTATCGCACCGGCCGGCGAAATTCCGGCCGTCGATCATGATCTGTACCTCGGCATTCAGGGCCGTCGCATCCGCCAGAACCGGGTCCGACCCACAGAGCTCGAGGTGAACGACGTAGTCCTTTGACTCACCGGGAAGAATCGACAGCGCTGCATCCGGCGTCGACACGACCGAGCCGGCCGGTATCCAGGTCTTCTTCTTCGGCGGGGCCGGGTTCTGTACGAATTGAAAGCCGGCAACCTGGACCTGCGAAACGCCAATCTCTACAGGGGCCTCGACCCCGTCGCCGGTCTCGTTCGTAATCGTCGACGTCACCCTGAGGAACTTGCCCTGCACGCCCGCATTCTCCTGTACGGGTTCGCAGAGATTGACGACCTCGATGCTGGTGTTCGGGCCCGGACCCTGGGCGTTACCCTTGTCATGCCCGGGTTTGTGATCTGCCACAGCAATGCCTGACAGGGTCAGGGCCACCACGCCCGCGACCGTGTGAGCGACTATTCCGTGTGTCTTCATTTTCAGCTTGCTCCATGCGAGTGATTTCGATGCAAGCCGAGTCTAATGAGCGCGCGGCGCTCCGCGCCGAACGCGCGTCACAGTTTCAGGATTGAACCCGGTCACACTCCGGGTACTACATAACGCAGACGGCTAATGCGGCCGCTGGTCTTCCACCGCCGGCCGCACGATGTCGGCCGAGTGATCCTTGGTAAGCGCCGCCTGCGCGATCAGGTTGGCGCTGTTCGTGGCGCCGTTCAGGTCGAAGTGCATGCGGCGCGCCTGGAAGCGCATCAGTTCGTGGATCTCGTTGGCGAGCGACGCGCCGTTCAGGTGCTGCGGCAGCAGCAGGCGCCCCGCCCCCCAGTACACGAGCCGCTGCGCCCTGACGATCTGCGCCTGCCGGTCACCGTTGCCGCTGGGCACGAACAACGACGGTGTGCGTGCCTGCATGGTGTGCACTGCCGTGCTGTACTCGCACTGGCAAACAGACCAGCGCGCGGCCGCGAGCGCGGCGGCAAAGTCGGGGACGGTGCGCTCGACGGAGAGGTCCGGCGAATTTTCCGCCAGCATCCGCAGCTGCTGCCACTCCTGTTCCGGCAACTGCTCGCCCGCGATGATCTTCATCGGCAGCAACAGCGTCGAGCCCAGGATCTTGTGCGCCTCGACCGCGGCGCGGTACAACACCCCGCCATGCACGCCGTCGCCCGCCGACACCAGCACGGTATCGGGCGCGATGCGGGTATCGCCGGCCTGTGTCGCCTGCTCGCCGTTCACGAAACCCGTGTGGTAGACCGGCACGTGCACGACGTTGTTGGGCTGGAAGAATTCCTCGATGCGCGCGAACACCGGGTCGGAGTGCACGATCACCATGTCGAAATACTTGTCGAGCAGCTGCGCCGTCTGGTCCCTGTAGCTTTCGTCCTGTTCCACGTCATTGACGAGGATGCCGTCGGTCATGGCGACGACCAGCGCATCGCCGTAGATGCCGTTGCGCGCCCGCTCGATCAACGGCAGGATCTCGCCGCGCAGCGCGTGCTGGCGGAACGGGAAGTCCTCGATCGCAACCACGCGCGGCTTCAGGCGCTCGAATTCTCTCAAGAGGACGTCGCGGCGCGCGACGATGAGCTCGCGCAGTTGCTGCGAGCGGCGGATGTCGATGACGTTGGTGTCCGGGTCGATGCCGAGCGACGGCAGCATGACGATACGGACATTTTCGGGGAACGCGATCCGGCCGGGTATTGCATCCCCGAGCATGACGGTCACCTCGAAGGTGTCGCTCAGCTTGCGCGCCACCTCGATCGTGCGCCGGAGGTTCCCGGAGCGTTTACCGCTGCGGCAGCAATACATCAATGCGGATCGTTTCATCATTCTTGTCGCTCTTTGAGTTCGGTAGGCGCCCCGGCCTCCATGTCCGGGGCGCCACCGGTTACTTCACTACAGCGGGATCGCTCATTCCATTTCCAGCTGGAGCTCACGTGCCTCTAGTACTGCGTCGCCGGTCTCGGTGCCGGTGACGTCGACGATGACGCCACCCGTGCCGACAGCGGTCCAGAAAGCGTCTGCCGATATTTGCGTAGCGACTCCGTTCTCGTCTTCAGAGAAATAATTGCCCGGAGAAACATTGCTCGTATCGACCGTCACACCGAGGATCACGAACTCACTCCGGTCAACGACGCTGCCGTCTTCGACGAAGCCCCGCAGCTCGCTGTCCTGATCCGCGTCGTCGCGCTCGATCAGGAACGCGGTGATCTCACCAACCGGCTGTTCCTGGCCGCGTGCCTCGACGTAGTCGCCGACGGTGACGTCAGCGATGGAGAACGGCTCGATGCGTAACTCCGACTTGTCTTCGAAGCGCGTCTTCAGCGTGTCGGTATTGATCGTGATGCTGAGGATCGTGATCGTGCTGTTCGCGGTCGATACGGCATCGACCAGGCCGACGACGCGGATGTTGGTCGACGTCTTGATCTCGATCTTGGTCGCAAGCAGGTTGTTGTCGCCGTCCAGCTCGCCCTCGACCTCGACCTTCAGGTTGTTACCGAGATCAGCCGCCGAGCCGCCTTCGTAGACGGTGCTGCTGTTCGTCGTCACCGCAATAACGAGGCTGCCGACGCGAAGGTTGAACTGCGATGCCGAAACGAAATCGCTGATGAAGCCATCGACTTCGTAGTGATCGCCTTCGTCACCGGCGAGGACGCCGCCCTTGTATTCGACCTTGGATGCAGTCAGCACCGGCGGTGTGACGTTGTCGTCGAGGCCGCCAACCAGTGCCTTGACCTCGACGGGGTCGCCTTCGCTGATCTGCCCGCCGGGGAAGTTGTCGTCGACGGTCGCAGCGCTGTAGTTAACCTGCAGGCCGTTGATCGAGAACGTGAAGCCACCGGCATTCAGGTTGCTGACGGTGCCGTTGATCTCGTAGTCGTCGACCTCGAGCGCGGTCTTGCACTCGATGCGCGTCGCTGCGATGACGCCATTGGCGTCGACGTTGCCGAACACTTCGACCGCGGCGATGCCGGCATCGTCGAGCGATGCGGGGCAGCTGTCGTCCACCGACGTATCGAGCGCGATCGTGACCGTCTGGCCCAGCACCGTGAGGCTGCCATCCACATTGAGGCTGCTCACCGGGCCCTCGACGATCTCGTCGAGCTCGACCGATTCCGCAACCGCGTTGCTGTTGTCGTCGTCGATCGTGCCCTTGACGATGACGGTCTCGCCGACCTTGAAGTCCTCCTGCGAAGACGGGTTGTCGTCGCGGGTGAACGTCGCGCCATCGGTGTTATAGGTGACGCCGTTGACGATAACGCTGCCGAAGCCGGTGATCGGCCCGGCGCCAACCGCAACGCCCGTGCGGACGATGCCGCCCGACGGCGGAGGCGGGGGCGGCGGAGGTGGAGAAACACTGTCGCCGCCACCGCTACTGCCGCCGCATCCTGCGGCGGTAAGCACGGCAACTATTAAAACCGCGCCGAGTTTTCTCAACTGAATATTCATTGCACTAGTCCTTGTTCACTTTCGTCGTAGATGAGGTAAACACCGACGCCCAAGCGAACGGTGTCGGTTGTGGTGTCTTCCCTGGATTCAATTTCGTGCTCGGTGAGCCACTGGTCGACGTCTTCCAGGAACGCGAGACCCCTGGTCTCGACGAGCTTCTGGAAGGCATTGACCGCCCGTGGCGTAATTCGTTCGTTATCGGCAATCGCTTCGAAGCGCCTTGCCGACGGACGGTTGGCATCGAGGTTGTGCTCGAGCGTCGCGGCGTGGTCGTGCAGCGCGATGCCCAACTGCCTGACGATTTCCGGGTCGAGTTCTGAATAAACAAAGTCACGTTTCAATACACGTATGTGGCCGTTATCCAGTTCCTCGACCAGCCCCCGCTTCTGCATTTCCTTGCGGATTGCACCGTGCGGCAGGTCTCCAGCATAGCGTTTTAACAAAACCGTTAGACTCCCCGATGGGCCAGTCGCGGGCAGATCCTTGGGTTGGCCTGCCGCGTCCGTGAATTCCGGGTCGAGGTGCCAGCCCGTGAGGATCCGGGAGATCTGGTTGCCCTGCAGCTCGCCGGCCCGTTCCATGCCGTTCAGCAACTGGTCACGCACGCGCGCGACTTCCCGGCGGCTGAGGCCGGTCAGCATGGCAACCCGCGAGTTGTTCGTGGGCCTGCCTTCGATTCCGTAGTCATCGCGTGCCACCTTGACGTAGGCCTCCTTCGAAAGTTCGCCGAACTCGTCCCAGGTGACGCCGTGCTTGAGCAGGAAGCGCACCACCGGCAACAGCAGGTATCGGCAACTTCGAATGACGTGTTCCTTCACTTCCACGGTAAATCTCGCAATCCGTATATGTGTGCAGTTTGCGCACACATATACGGCTTGGCAAGCTAAATATATGATTTAACCTGAAACTAGTTTTGGATGGCCCCGGCCGGGCGGCGCCAAGTTCATGATTTATTGAAGAATTTGTACCGCAGGCCGCGCTTCGGGTGGCACGCGTTGGATTTGACGTAACGCGAATAAGCTGCGCGAATCCGCGCAAAATGGGGTGATTACCCGCCCTGCAGGAGCGGTTCTCGAACCGCGATTACCACCGATCGCGGGCCGAGGCCTGCCCCTACAGGAACCAGGTCCCAGCCGGACGGACCGATCGCGGGCCGAGGCCCGCTCCTACAGGGCTCGGGCACGATTTACGTCTGTAGGAGCGGTTCTCGAACCGCGAATACCACCGATCGCGGACCGAGGCGCGCTGCTACGGGCGTTTTTGCAGGTAGCGGCTGGGGTGGCGGTCGAAGACGTTCGCTTCGAAGCCCGAGACGTCCGGCGACACGAGGTGCTTGCTGACGTAGAAATAAAGCGGGGCGATCGGCGCATCCGCGAGCATCACGGCCTCGGCTTCCGCATACAGCCGCAGTTGCTCGTCCGGGTCGGTGCTGGCCGCGGCCGCGGCGAGCAGCTCGTCGTAGCGCTCACTGGCGTAGCCAGGGAGGTTCTGCGGGCTGCTGGAGCGGAATATGTCGGCGAAGGCCGCGGGATGATCGAAGTCGCCCGTCCAGGCGAACCGCATCACCTGCCACTCGCCACGTTCGTCCCGGGTATCGAGGAAGTACTTCCATTCGCGCTTGTCGAGCTGCACCTCGGCGCCGAGGTTGGTACGCCACATCTCGCTCACGGCCAGCGCGATGGTCTCGTGGATATCCGCCGCATCGTAGAGCAGCGTCACCTGCAGCGGCGCGGCCGCCGAGTAACCCGCCTGCGCATACAGTTCACGGGCCTTCGCCAGCCGCTCCTCTGATGGCAGCGACCGCCAGCCGACGCGCGCCGGTGCATAGCCGTCGATACCGCCCGGGACCAGGCCGTAGGCCGGTTGCTCGCCCCTGCCCGTTACGCGCACCAGCGCCTCGCGGTCGATCGCCATGGACAATGCCTGCCGCAGCGCGACGCTGTCGAGCGGCGCCTCGGTCAGGTCGAATGCCAGGAAATAGGTGGCGAGGTACGGCGTTATGCGGAGCTCCCCGGCGTGGCTTTCGCGCAGCTGCTCTACGTGCGACCCGGGCACGGCGAACGTGATGTCGAGCTCGCCGGCGCGGTACATGTTGAGTTCCGTGAGCGGCTCCGTGATCGGGTAATAGCGGACCTCATCGATGGCGACCAGCTCCGCTTCGCGAAACCCGGGGTTCTTGCGCAAGCGGATGTCGCTGCCGGGCTGCCAGCCGGCCAGCAGGAACGGACCGTTGCCGACAAAGCGGGCCGGATCGGAAAACCGCCCGCGCTCCGCGCCGCCATCGTCGAGGAACGGCATCGCCGTCGGCATGGTCAACAGCGTCGGCAGGTACGGGGCGGGCGCGTGCAAGCGGATGACCAGCGTGTGCTCGTCTTCCGCGCCAACGCCGAGCGCCGTCGCCGGCAACCTGCCCTGCGCCACGGCCTCCGCGTTATCGATCGGGTACAGCAGGGCCGCGTAGGTCGAACCGGTGCCGGGCGACAGCGAGCGCCGCATCCCGGCAACGAAGTGCTGCGCCGCCACCGGCGTGCCGTCCGACCAGCGTGCATCGTCCCGCAGGCGAAACCTGTAGGTAAGCCCGTCGTCGCTCACTTTCCAGGACGCCGCGACACCGGGCACGATATCGCCGCGCGCGCCGAGCGCCAGCAGGCCCTCGTAGAGATCGGCAATGACGTTGAACGCCTGGATCCCTTCGGCGCG
>DATIUU010000300.1:0-7889 GCA_035466635.1 Woeseiaceae bacterium | reverse complement strand
GGTGGCGATCGTCGCCGTCCAGCGTATGCCATGCGGAGAGCATTGCGCGCACCAGGGCGCGACGCGCGGCATAGAACTGCCAGAGGTGGAGCGGCGCCGCGTCATGGTGCCTGGCCTGGTAGAGCTCCCGGCAGGCCGTCTCGATCCAGCGTTCGCCGAGTACCCTGCATTCCAGCCCGAAGTAGGCCAGTTCCTCGACGCAATCGAGGCAGCGCAGTGCCGGGTCGAACTCGAGGCGGTCGAGAATTTCGATGTCGCCGCCGTCCAGCACACAGACGTGCTCCGGCCGCAGGTCGCCGTGAATCTCGCGGACCAGCGCATTCCGTTGCCGGCTTTCGAGCAGCGCCTGCTCGTTCCCGATGTAGGCATGCAGCTCGTCGGCGAGCGCGTCGACCTGGGGTGCGGAAAAGCCGAACTCCGGCCTGTGCAGCTCCGCGACGGTTTCCGCCAGCTCCGTGCGCAGCCGCGACACGTAGTTCCCCGGGGTGGACGGGCAGGGGCGCGCCGACATGTAGAAGTCCAGGAGCTTGTCCACCAGGTGCTCGATGTCGTCGCACCGGACCCGTTTTGCCGGTGCCGCCTTGTCGAGCATGCGGTCCTCGGGCAGCCGCTGCATCTTGACCAGCCATTCCACGGGCCGCCCGTCGCCGTCGATGTGCAATTCACCGGTAGCGTCCGTGACGAGCGGCAGCACCCCGAGATAGGTCAGCGGCGCAAGCGGCAGGTTCAGCCGGTACTCTTCGTTGCAGAGGTGGCGGCGCGCGGCGAGCGACGAGCAATCGTAGCGGCCATGCCGGAACGGCTTTTTCATCTTCCACGCGTGCCGCTCCGTCAGGAAGACCCAGGCGTGGTGCGTTTCTATGACACTGACGTGTTGCGGCCGCTCGGGGTAGTTTTGCGGCGAACTCAGGAATGCGACCTTGTCGCGCTCGCTTGGCGACAAGCGGGGGTCGGCCGGCGATGCCGTTTGGGCGGTAGGCTGCATGCCCGTAGTACCCGTGTCGTGTCGCCCAGTCTAGTCATCCGCCCTGTGCGGCACCCATAGGTGCATCTACCTACCTGCACCGCGGTCCGGCGCAGCCAGCGATCGTGGCCGCTCGACGACCTTGTCCAGTCGCCTCAGGTGCGTACCGGGCCGGTAGGCCCGGCCGCAGCGCCAGACTCCGCTGCCACGGCGGCCATCAGGTGCCGGCCGTAGCGGCGGCCGAACAGCTCCGTCGCCCATGCCTGGCCACGAACGGTGAACCCGGCCTGGAGGTCGCCCGTGCCTGCTTCGCCGAGCGTGCGTTGCGATTGCCCGTTGTCCGGTGAGCCGGCGGCAAGCGTTACCGCAATCAACACACCGCCGAGGAGAGCAGCCGTTGCGGCCGCTGCATTCGTCATTCCCATTGCCAACCCTCGTTTTTTTTATTATTCGGGGGAGTAGCAGAACCATACCTGCAGTGCGCTGCGCCGGCAAACGCGGCGCGCGGCGCGCCGCAACGGCGCCCTGAAGAGCGGCAATTTGCAGGGCCCCGGCCGGATTCTGTTAAATGGCTTGCGCTCGGAGCGGTCCGGGGCGCGCGGGCCGGTCCAGCGCCACCCGATCATTGCTTTTCAATAACTTACAAGCCGGTGCATGAAAGGATTTTACATAAAGCCAAAGAGCCAATAGACTGCAATAGCTCGATAAGAAATCAACAAGAGCCTTTAAACCGTTGTTTGAAAAGGCCGCTATATGAAGTCCATCGTCGAACAGTACAACGAGTGCCGCCACCTCGAGATGGCGGAGTCGGATCCACCGTCGATTCCCGTTCTCGGCCGTCTCAGCCGATCACCGGTCAAGCGCCTTGCGCGTGCGTACCGGGATGGCGCGCCCGGCGCGATGCTCGTAAGCCACAGCCGGTTCGCGGCCGGTTACGTGCTCGACCGGTTTCTCGCCACGATCGACAGCGAGACGGTCGCGATTCTCGTCGAGCAGTCGTTTGCGGAGCCCGCCGCATTCATGGAGCACGTCGTGAGTGCCATCGGCTTCGGCTCCAGGGCGACGAGCCTGTCCCACCTCGAACACGCGTTCGGGCTGTTCCTGCGCTGCCAGAAGACGCGCGGGCTGCGTACGGTGGTGGCAATCCGGGATATCGATGCACAGGGCGCCGGCGTGCTGGCGACCATCCGTGACCTGGTCGAACGGGAGTCGGCGAATCCGCTCGGCCTCATGGTCGTTGCGACGTGTCCGGCGAACGACTCGCTCGAACCCGTGGACCCGATGCTCGAGGCGATCTCGTCCCGGGCGGCGGCGCGTATCGTGCTTACACCGTTCGTGCTGTCCGAGACCCGCGAGTTCGTTCGCGAGCGTTTCGAGCGCAGCGTCGCGAACGGCGCCGGCAGTGCGGCTGCCGCGCCGCGCTTCGAGGTGTACGCCACCCAGTTGATCCACGAGCTCTGTGCCGGCGCGCCCGAGACGATCGACCTGCTTTGCCGCAACGCGGTCGCCTCGTCGGCGCACGAGGAAGGCCGGCCCGTTTCCACGGCCGAGGTCAAGGCCGCGGCCCGGCTGCTCGGCCTGCTGCCGGCGCCGACCGGCGCAGAGGAGGAGGCCCCGGTGTCGGTAAACGGCGGGCATGCAAGCACGCCGGGCCGTCTCATCGTCAAGGTGCACGGCAAGCCGGAACAGACCCTGGCGCTCAACGGCAGCCACGTGCTCATCGGCCGCGACCGGCTGTGCGACATCCGTGTCGACGACACGCAGGTCAGCCGGCTCCACGGGCTGGTCGCACGTGCCGCGGACGGCGTCTACTACCTCGATCTCGGCAGCACCAACGGTTCGGCGGTCAATGGTGTGGCGGCACAACGGCGGGTGCTGGCGAACAACGACGTAATCGCGGTTGGCGACGTGCGCATCATCTATTCGCAGAAGGACGCCGTCGATGCAGGCGACATCGACCTCGATGCGACGGACACCTTCGAGATCCCCGGCATCGAGGAGCCTGCGCCCGTCCCGTGCGCGGGTAATGGCCGCCGGCTGCCACGAAAACGCTGATCCGGCCGCTACGGACCCTCACACCATTCGGCGCGCGTCCTTGATCAGGTCGTAGGCCGCGTTTATCTCGCGCGAACGCTCCTCGGCCACGGCGCGCATGCTCTCGGGCAGGCCTCGTGCGGCGAGCTTGTCGGGGTGGTTCTGGCTGATGAGCTTGCGATACGCGCGCTTGATCTCCGCGGGGCTCGCCTCCGGGCTGACGCCGAGCGCCGCATAAGCGTCGGCGAGACGATCCGCGCGCGCTGGTGCGCCCGGGGCAGACGCGCCCGCGCCGCCCGCGCGCAAGAGTGCCTCGAGCTGCGCGACGTCGTGTTCCTGCAGGCCGAGGCGGCGCGCAATACGCACGAGCATCGCGTGCTCGGCCGGGTGTACCCGGCCATCGGCGGCGACGGCCATGACCTGCAGTTGCAGGAAAAGCTGCACGAGCGGCGCGCGGCGGCGGCTGACGCGTGCGAACTGGTCGACGGCGCCGTCGAGGTCGAAGTCCGGCTGCTTGCCGCGATTGAAGGCTTCCCTGGCTGCGCGGCGCGGCTCCTCCTGCAGTCTCAGCATCGTGAAGATGTTCTCGACGGCGTCGATCTCGTCGCGCGTGACCACGCTGTCCGACTTGCACAGCGCACCCATGATGGCGAACGTCGAGTCGAGCAGCCGGGACTGAACGACCCGCAGCCCGCCGATAACGGATCGCCGCAGGACGGCGCCGACGGCGTAGCCGAGGGCCGCGCCGATCAGGAGTCCGGCGTAGCCGCCGAAGAGCGCACCCAGCAGGGCGCCGATGACCACGAGAAACATGCGCGTAGTTTAGCAGTGCAACGCCTGCGTTTTGCTCTGCATCGACCCATGAGGAACGCCAGACCACCGTGGCGGCCCGCCTGGGGTATGCTGTGTCCGGGCACGGCGATGGACTTCTTATCGCAGCCCCTGCAAACGTCGCGGGACGACCGCTGAGCGGATCGCGCCAGCGCCGATTGTTTGTCATCGGACATCCACGGAATTACGGGGCACGTCATGAAGTACCGTCATCTCGGCAAGGCCGGCATCCAGGTCAGTGAATTGTCATTCGGTTCATGGGTGACCTTCCATACCCAGGTCGGCGTCAGGGACACGGTCGAGATGATGGCTGCGGCTTACGACGCCGGCGTCAACTTCTTCGATAACGCCGAGGCGTACGCGAACGGCAAGTCCGAGGAGATCATGGGCGAGGCCCTGAAGCGCCTCGGCTGGCGCCGCGGCAGTTACCTGGTGTCGACGAAGCTGTTCTGGGGTTTGCACGATAACCCCAACGAGTCCAATACGCTGAACCGCAAATACCTGCTCGAGGGCATCGACGGTTCGTTGCAGCGCCTCGATCTCGACTACGTGGACCTGCTTTTCTGCCATCGTGCGGATCCCTCGACACCCATCGAGGAGACCGTCTGGGCGATGCACAACATCATCGAACGCGGCAAGGCGCTCTACTGGGGCACCTCGGAATGGGAGGCGGCCGACATCCAGTACGCCATTGACGTTGCCGAGCGCTGCAACCTGCACAAGCCCGTCGTCGAGCAACCCGTCTACAACCTGTTCGAAAGACACCGCTTCGGCGAGGCGTACCGGCACGTTTACGAGGACCACGGCTACGGTTCGACGACCTGGAGTCCGCTTGCATCCGGCACCCTGACCGGCAAGTACCAGGCGGGCGTGCCGGCGGGCAGCCGCGGCTCGCTGGAAAGCCTCGCCTGGCTGCGCGAGCAGATTACCGACCCGGACCGGCTTGCGAAGGTGGCGGCGCTGCAGCCCCTCGCAGAGCAGATGGGCGCGACGTTGGCGCAGTTTTCGATTGCCTGGTGCCTGCAGCAGCCGTGGGTGAGTACGGTGATCACCGGCGCGAGCCGCGTCGACCAGGTTCACGAAAACATGAAAGCCGCGGACATCGCCGAGCGTTTCACGCCCGATGTGATGGCGGCTGTCGACGAGATCTTCGCCTGATTCCCTTCAGGGACGACGGATGACGGCCTCGATTTCCGCGAGCTGGGCTTCGGTGACCGGATAGAACTGCCCGAGCGTACAGGTCATGCCGGTGCTCCATGCCCCCCAGTGCCATGGGGCGCGGGCGTACCAGGGCCACTCGAACCAGTCGTCGACCGCGAAGCGGTCCGTGTCGCAGATGCGCGAGGCACTGAACGAACGGATCCGCAGAACGTCGCCGTGCCTGAGGTCGAGACAGCGTTGGCGCAGCACGTTAACCCATCGTTTATCGCCGCGCCCCTGGAACAGCATGTGCTTCTCGTCGAGTGCGCGGAAGCCGCCGTACTGGGCCTCCGACAGGCAGCGCAGCGGCTTGCCGTCCTCGCCGAGCGACAAATTCAGAATGTCCTGGATATCCGCCTCGATCGCCTGACGCCGGCTTTCATCGTCCGGCGTGGTGGCACAGCCGGCGATGAACGACAGGGCAACCGAGACGCAGACGACGGATCGTCTTACGTTCATGACGTGCTCCTGTTTGCTTGCTACAGGAACACCCTAACATGCGTCACGGCGTCCGGGTATACGGGTTGTCTGCAGCGTTTACGGGGCTTCTTTCAAAACCCGCATGGAGTCCCGGATGACGCCGTCCGCGGCCGCGGCCGCGCGGCCTTCGTCCGAGGCGAGCATGTCCTGCAGCGCCTGCATGTCCTTCACGCCGATGACCAGGCCCGTGAGGTTCGGATTGTCCTCGCTCTGGAACGTATGCACGCGTGCAGCGCCATTGGCCCGGAACAGGTCATGGCGGCTGTTCTCGCCGCGCCAGGCCGACAGCCAGCGCTCGGCGTCCTCGACCTCGTGCAGGATCATGAGATGGGAATGGCCCATGCCCTTGCCCTGCATGTGGTGCTTGCCCTGCATCGTGCCCTGCGGCGGCGCGGGCGGATTGTCGCTGTTCCAAATGTCGTTCGAGATGCGCCACTTGCCGTCATCGCCTTTGCGCCAGGTCTCGAGGAATTTGCCGCCGTCCACGACGTTGTCGCCGTCCATGATCGTGTAGCTGCCGATCTTGAACGCGATGTTGTCCTGCATCGTGATCTCTTCGATCGACATCTGGGCCGTGAGGCCGGCGTCCATCATGGGACCGAAAATCGCGCGCACGCCGTCGGCGCCCCGCACCGTCCTGCCGTTCGGGGGCATGATGCGCGCGTCGCGCTCATAGACCATGACGAGTGTATCGAGGTCCTTGCCATTCAGTGCCTCGTTCCACGCGGTCGAGAGGTCCTCGATGATCTTCGGGTTACCCGGAGGCGGCGCCTGGTTGCAGGAGGCGATGAACAGGACCACGCCCAGCGGGACGATTGCGAGCAGTCTCTTCATGGTTTCTATCTCTGGTGGTAGGACGGCCGGGGTTCAGGGCTTCCTGAACAGGAACGTGAACCGGTCGGTATTGCCGGTCACGGTGCGGCGCCCGACCTCGAAGCGGAGTTCGTCGTCGGCGCGATAGTGCAGGTCGCTGTAGCCGACGAACTCGAACCCGATGTCGAGCATCTCCTTGATGACCAGCACGGGGTCGATGCGGCGGCGGTTCTCGTGATTCTCGGGTTCCATGTGCCGCATCGTGTGATCGACCACGCCGTACAGCCCGCCGGGTTTCAGTACGTCGAACACGGCGCGGTTCATGCGCGCGCGCGATTCCGCATCGAAGTTATGGACGTTCCTGAACGTGAGCACCATGTCGACGCCGGAAATGCCGAACTCGAAATCATCGAGCACGTAATAGCGGCTGCCTTCCGGGCGGCGGATGTTGGCGGCGGTCTCGATGACCTCGACGTTCCCGAAACCGGGCTCGGTGAGCACGTTCTCCGCCACGTAATTCGTGCCGAGGGCCACGTACAGCTTGCCGTTCTCGGCGAGCACCGGGGCGAGCACGCGCGTGTACCAGCCGCCCCCTGGAATGAGCTCGAGCACGGTCATGTCGTCCTCGAGCCCGAAGAACTTGAGGGTTTCCAGCGGCTTGCGGTTTCGATCGCGTTCGACGTCCGCTTCCGGGCGGGACTCGGCGGCAAGCGCGGCTTCGACCTTGGCATCGATTTCGCCGGCCTGCACGAGGCCGGCCAGGAACAACAGGATCAACGGCAACGAAACTCTCACGGACACACTCCTTGAAACAGGCTCATGAATGCCGCAGCGCGGCGACCGGCCGCGCTGCTGTGTTGCGAGAGACTACCAGCTTGTGGCGGCTCGTGCCTACCGGCGGTACCGGCGGAGCCGTCTACTGGACGATCTTCCAGCTGCCGTCCGCCTGCAGGCAGGCGGTGCCGTACACTTCCTGCCCCGGTTCGCCGCCCACGGTCGCATCGAGCTGGAATTCGCGGCAGGGGGTTCCCGACGCCTGTTCATAGGTGCGAGTCGGGGTCACCGTGTATTCGCGTCCGTTATCGGGGTTGGTCCACGTGGTCGACTGCCCGGTGCGGTTGTTGTTCAGCGCTGCCGCCGTTTTCATCCGATCGACGTCGTCCATGCTCTGGCCGACCTGGCGGCCGATCATGGCGCCGGCCATCGTGCCGACGATGATCGCGGCGGTCTTGCCGCTGCCTTCGCCGACCTGGGAGCCGAGTACGCCGCCCAGGACACCGCCGATGACTTCGCCCTGTTGCGCGTGAGTCGTGGTTTCGCAGCCGGTCATCGCCGCCAATGCAATGACAGCGGCCGCCACCGGCGCGACCATCCTCCAGCCTCGTGTTCTTGTTTTCATGTTGTTCATCGCTCATCCACCTCCTGGGTGATACACGGAATTCGATTCCATGCGGTTCCATTCTACCGCGCCATTGTGCCCGATCGCGGGCCGAGGCCCGCTCCTACAGCGGGCGGGGGCGGGTAGCGTCCTTGCAGGAGCGGTTCTCGAACCGCGAATGGTTCGAGG
>DATIUU010000299.1:0-6850 GCA_035466635.1 Woeseiaceae bacterium | reverse complement strand
TGCGACGTGATGCCGAGCTTCGCGAACAGGTTGCGCTTGTGGACCATGACGGTGCCGGGGGCGATGCCGAGCTCGCGGGCGACCGATTTGGTCGAGTGGCCGCGCAGCAGCAGCTGCGTGATCTGGCGTTCCCGCTCCGTAAGCAGCCCCTCGCCGAAGTTCTCGAAGCAGCGGGTGAGGCGCCGGTGCAGGCTGCCCCCCGGTTCCTGCCGGCGGTCACCGGCCGAGCGGCGCTGCCACGCGGCCCGCATGGCCGCATGAACGAGCGGCTCCAGCATCCTGAGCCGCTCCAGCTCGGCTTTGGTGAACCGCCGCGTGCGGCGCCCGACCACCAGCACCAGTGTGCTGCCGGGTGCGACGTCGACGAGGAAGTCCATCTCGTCCTTCAGGTGCGTGCGCTCGCAGTACTGGCGGTAATACTCGCTGGAGCGAAAGCGGTCGGGCGACTCGTCCCGGAACCGGCAGACGCCGGGCCTGGCGCTGCCCACGGCGAGCTGGTACAGCGGATCCAGCAGGTAAGGACCCGCCACGTAGCGATCGACGTAGTGCCGCCGCCCGGCGGGTTCCAGCGTGTGATGCATCACCTCCGGCGGCGCGTCGTGATGAAAAACGAGCAGGCAGGTGCCCTCGTGCCGCACAGCGACGTCGATCGCGTCCGCGAGCGCGGCCGCTGCCGCATCGACGCCACTGCCCTCCACGAGCCGCGCCATCGCCGCGAACCACTCCGGAGATTCGAACCTGGACTTCACTACCCGCCCCGCATCAGAAAGAGGTCAGGAAGGAGGCGGCATTGCCGCCGATCGGCCCCTCTCCCGCACGTGCAAGCCGCAGGTAGTCGGCGCCTTTGGGATAGTCCTGCGGCTGCGGATTACAGACACGCAACACGCGGTTGCGATGATACAGCCGCAGCTGGGCGCCGAAAGGAATGACCCGCCCGGGATCGTTCCCGGTGAGTTCGCGGTGCCGTTCCGGCAGCCGGTACCAGGGCACGTTCATATCCGAGTGGTGGGCATTGTGGTAGCCGAAATTCAGCGTCAGCCAGTTGAGCCTCGGGAACCTGAGCGACACGGGGTTGCTGAAGGTATGCTCCTGCTCCCATTCGCTATTACCCCTGTGCGGCGACGGGGCGTACTCGAACAGCGTCGGGTTGTACGGGTAGTCGTGCTGCAGCATGTCCATGAACCGCAGCACGTGCATCATCAACAGGTAGGCCACGACATACAGGATAGCGACCTTCGGCGCCAGCAGCAGCAGCGCCAGGAACACGCCGCCACGCACCAGGATCACGGTCACGTTGCGGCGCCGCTGGGCACGCCGTGCAGGGATGATGAACGAGGTGAATACCATGACGAAATGCATCACCAGGTCGTGCGCGGGAACGTACAGCCACTCGAGCGCCCGTACCATCCTGAGCACCAGCGGATGCCGCGCGAAGAACTTCTCGTACTCGAACCAGACGACGTCGTCATTATCGACGTGGTGCCTGAAATGCTTGTAGCGCATGTCTTCGTACGTGCCGTAGGCGGCGCCGCACAGCCAGCTCATCGCCCGGCCCAGGGCGGCGTTATGCCGGCTGCGCCTGAATACGAGGTTGTGGGCGCACTCGTGGATCAGGTACGCGGCGATCACCATGGCATGCGCCAGCAGCAGCATGGCCGCCGCATTCACGACCCAGGAATCGTGAAACAGGCCGGCAAAGCCCGTGACATAACCGGCAACGGCATACAGCAGCGCGCCGCCATTCATGAGCGCACTTCCTGGTTCCTTGAACAGCCGGGCAGTCGCCGTCATCCCCCCCTCGCCAGCACCGAAATTCCTGCTTCCAGTTGTACACTTAGAGGTATCGTATTGCTAGCATAGGCGCGCCAACCGGCGCAGAGAGAACCGCAATGAAACTGGTCACCGCGATAGTAAAACCATTTCGCCTCGACGACGTTCGCAACGCCCTGAGCGAAGTCGGCATTCAGGGAATGACGGTCAGCGAGGTCAAGGGCTTCGGCCGACAACGCGGGCACACCGAGTTGTACCGCGGCGCCGAATACGTCGTCGATTTCCTGCCGAAGGCAAAGATCGAGGTTGCCGTCCCGGACGACCTGGTGGAGCGCACCGTGGAAGCGATCATCGACAGTGCCAAGACCGGCAAGGTCGGCGACGGCAAGATTTTCGTTACGTCGCTCGACCAGGTCTGGCGCATCCGGACCGGCGAATCCGGCGACAGCGCGCTGTAACCCCCGTCATCACTGGATGCCTGCTGCGCTCAGCAAGACACGAGCGAGCATGAACCAGAGCACCAGCGCTGCCGCGAAATAGCTCAGGAACCGCAGGACCACGATATTGACGGTGCAGTGGATGATGCTGTGCACGCTCCTCAACACCACGAATGCCCACGCTGCCGCTACGTGCAGGCCGTCGGCCGATCCCGTCACGTACAGGTAAAGACACAGCGCATAAAACAGTACCGGCAACTCGAGCAGATTACGCAGGTTGTTCGCCGGGAGGGCAACGGCTTCCGGAAGCAGTGTTGCTGCCTTCTCCGGCGTACTGAGTTCCTGGGGCGGAATCCGGTGCGCCTTTATGTAGGCCAGGCGACGCGCGTACATGTAGATCCACACGAGCGCCGTCAGCAGCATCATGCCGAGAAACGGCGCGAGGATTGCGCCGGACTCAACCACGGGTCACGCAAAACGCATTGAGCTTGTTGCCGTCGAGATCCCTGAAGTACCCCGCGTAGAACTGATCGCCGCGCGGCCCGGGCGCGCCTTTGTCGTTGCGATTCGTTCCGAGCGTGACGTAGCCGATCATTGTTGTTATCCCTGCCTGAGTTGGGGCTCGATTATGCCACGCCAGGTATCGAGCTTTGCGGCAAAACTCAGCGATGCATGGGCCGGACTCGTCGACGGCAGCAGCGCGAACCCGAGGTGCGGGAGCGACAGTCCCGGCTGCACGAAACGGCGAAACATCTGCTCTGCCTTCCTGCCGTTGAAACACACGAGGCGCAGCTGCCCGTGGTGGGCAAGAAACCCCGCGAAGTCGTTCGGCACGGCGCATGCCATGTCGATGTCCGCATCCAGGCTGCCGGGGCGCACGGAACTGTGCAGGACGTCCCAGGCGGCGATGCCGCGCTCCTCGAGCGCCCGGCAACGGCACGCATAGTCGCCCGACGCACCCGCGATCACCTGCATGATCTTCCAGAAAGCGTTTTGCGGATGCGCATAGTACTGCCGCGCCCGTAACGAGGCCGCGCTCGGCAGGCTGCCGAGCACCAGCACGCGGGCGTCCGCGCGCGCGATGGGCGGGAACCCCGTCGAAACGCCAATGTCTTCGCGGTGCTTGTCCTGCCTGCTCATATTCTTCGCCGAAACGCAGGGTTATTGCTGAAGCAGCGCCGGGATTCTCGCAGTATAAACACAACGGAAACGAGGATTACGCCATGCATGAACGATGGGTCATTGCCCTGGCTCTCCTGGTCCTTGCACCGGCGGCCGACGCAAAGCGGGACTGCGACAAGCTGGCGTGCGCTGAAGTCAAACAGGAGATCCGCGAGATCGAGTCGCGGATGCGCGCCGGCTATTCGCGCGCGCAGGGCGAGAAATACGAAGCCCGGCTGCGCAAGCTCAAGCGCAAACGCAGCCGGCTGTGCCGCTGAAGCGGTGGCATTGATCAGTATCCCTTTGCGGGATCCACGACGTTCAGCAGCGCCTCGCCGGCGATGAACCGCCGGATGTTCTCGCGCGCGAGCGTGGCCTGTCTCTCCCGGTCGTTTCCATACCAGGCGATGTGCGGCGTGATGATGACGTTCGGCATGCGCCACAGGGGATGCTCCGCGGGCAGCGGTTCCGGATCGGTCACGTCGAGGCCGGCGCCCGCGACGCGCCCGTCGGCGAGCGCGGCAACCAGGTCGTCCGTCACGACGCTCGCGCCGCGGGCGACGTTGACGAAGAACACGCCCGGCTTGACGGCATCGAAGAATGCCTTGTCGAACAGGCCCTCGGTCTCGGGCGTCAGCGGCAGCGCATTGATCACCACGTCGGCTTCTGCGGCGAGTTCCAGCAGTTCGCCGGAAAGGCCGACGTAATCGACGAACGCCGGCCCCGACCTGGTGCTGTTGCGGGTCGCGACGACCCGCATGCCGAGCGCCGCCGCGCGCTTTGCGGCCGCCGTGCCTATGCCGCCCAGCCCCACCACGAGCAACGTCTTGCCGTCGACGGAGATCATGCGGATTTCGTCGCCGATGGAACGCTCACACTTGCCATCGGGCATCGTCTTCGCCTGCTGCACCAGTCCCCGGGTGAGGCTCAACATCATCGCCACCGCATGTTCACCGATGACGGGAGACGATATCTTCTGCATGTTGGTCAGCAGTACCTCGCCACTTGCGAGTTCGTCGACTTCGAGACAGTGTTCTGCACCCGCGCTGAAAATCTGCACCCAGACCAGCTTCTCGGCCGCTGCAATGACTTCCTCCGTGCAATAGCCGATGATCGCGTCGGCATCGGCTGCTGCTGCGACGGCATCGGCCGGCGTGGGCGCGGCAACGAAACGCACGCCGGGAAACTCGGCCCGCAGCGCTTCGATGAAATCGCCTGCATCCCTCACGACGAGCTTCCGCGGCGGTCTCCAGCCTGGAAGGTCGCGGCTTGCGACGGCCCCCTCGCTGAGGCCGGCATCCTCGATGAGACGGTCGATGGAAACGTCCGCGCGGACGGGCGCGACGGCGGCCGCCGCGATCAGGCAGGTGATAAAGGCTCGTAACACGATTCGCTCCCGGCGGGTTGTCGCGGTAATCCCGAGGATACGGAACCGCGGGCCGCCGGGCCAGACCGCAGGATCAGGCCGGGAAGAAGTCGATCGGCTTGGTGGTCGTTATCGGCTCGACGTCGCGCGCCTCGAAACGGAACTGCTTGACGCGCATTACGAGCTTGCGCTCGAGGTCCGGGTCACCCAGCTCGCTGGACACCACCTCGCAGAACGTCACTTCGCCGGACGGTGCAATCGTAAGCCTGAGAACCAGCTTGCCTTCGAGCGTCGGGTCGGCCCGCAGGGCGCGGTTGTAGAGCGCGAAGATCGCGCCCTTGTTCTTGTCGAACACGAGCTCGATTTCCTCGCGCGAGCGGGACGCCTTGCCGCTGGTGCCGGTACGGCGTGCACCGCCGGCCACCTGTTGTTCGATGCCGGCGACCGGGCTCTCCACCTTCGTCGTGGTGCGGCCGGCGATGCCGGTTCCGCCGGTGTTGCGGCTCATGCTCGCCGTGTTGATGCCGCCCGATGCCGCGCCGACCTTCGACGTGATCATCGAGCGCTCGTTGCGCTGCGCCTCGCCGACGGAGGCCGTGAGCGGCCGGTCGTCGACCGTCTGTGCCAGGTCCTTGTCAACGAGATCGGCGAGGTCTTCGGCGAACGGCATCAGCGCAGCCTGTGCCTTCTCGCGCGCGATTTCCTCGCGCGTGGGCTGCGGCTCGGGCTCCGGCTCGGGCACGAATTCGGGTTCCGGCTCCGGTTCGGCCTCCGCGACCTGCTCGGGTTCCGGCTCTGCCTCGGGCTCGGGCTCCTCGGGTTCCGGTTCGGGCGGCGGCGGAGGCGGCAGCGGCTTCTCTTCCAGCATCAGCTGCGCGATCCGCGGCGGAATTTCGATGACCTCGGCCGGGTCCGGCTCGGGAGTCGGAATGAACGGCCACACGATCCCGAGCACGAAAGCGACCAGGAACACGATTCCCAGCAGCCGCTTGAACCGCTGTTCCTGGCTGTTGCCCGTCGTCCATGGCAGTTCGTACTCTCTGTAAAACGGTAAGTCCAAAGCCGTTTCTCCCGGTTCTCTCTCGCGCCGCCCTTACCGGGCCGCCTGCAGGTTGTCGAGCTTGTCGGAGCTCTTCTGCAGGACGGCGAGCGAGATCTGTCCATAATCCGATTGCATGCAGGTCGCCATGACCTTCTTGAGGAGGCGGTAGGGAACCTCCTTGTCGCCCATGATCGTCACCTCGCGGTTGACGATCTCCTGGTTCGCCTCGCGGCGCAGGACCCGGTCGTTTTGCGACAGCAGTGCTTCACGCAGTGCGGGAATGTCGTTGCCCTTGATCGCCATGACTTCGTCGATCCTGGCGACCGGCTTGCCCTGCACGATGATGTCCTCTTCGCCGATCAGGATGACGACGGATTCCCGCGCCTTGTCCTCGGCGATCGACTCGGGCAGCTGCAGGTCCTTGGTATTCGGCAGCGTTTCCACGTCCGATGAATTGACGAGCAGGAAGAACACGAGGATCGTGAAAATATCCATCAGCGAAACCAGGTTGAGCCCCGCACTCTTGCCGTGGCGCTTGTGGTGCTTGTTCATCCGCTTGGCGCGAGCCGACTTGACCATTCTCAAGCACCTCCCTTGGCGACCGGCGCATCGCCGATCGATATGTCTGGAAACAGGTCGTAACGCCTGACCGACTTCTGATCCTCATCCACGCGCTCCGCAATCCGCACGCGGTCCATCACCTGCACCAGCGTGTCGTACTCGATGTCCTGCTCCAGCAGGATCGACGCTTCCGTCTTCGACGGATACCGGCGCTTGAGCTCCGACAGCTTGTTGCTGAGCGCTTCGTAGTCGTAACCGTCGGCCGCGTTCGGATACACGCCGAGCAGGCCCTGGTTACGGTCGCCGACTTCGATCTTGTCGGCCCTGATGATGACTTCGAGCTGGAATGCCTGTTCCTGCGGATCGACGGGTTCGCTCGAGGAGCCGGGCAGGTTCAGTTCGAGAACCGCCAAACGCGAGAACACCGCCGTGATCAGCAGGAAAGGAACCAGGATCACCATCAGGTTCATGAATGCCGTGATGTTGAGCTCGGCCGTCTCTACGTTCCGACGA
>DATIUU010000298.1:0-12073 GCA_035466635.1 Woeseiaceae bacterium | reverse complement strand
ATGACCGGTGCGAACAGGACGCTTACCGGGACGCCGGCCCCGGCCAGCTGTTGCATGGCCCGGAGCCTGGCGTCGGCCGAAGGCACGCGGGGCTCCATGACGCGTTTCAAATCGCGCTTGAGTGTCGGCAGGCTGATCGCGACCGAACAGAGATTGCGCCGCGCGAGTTCCGTGAGCAGGTCGAGGTCCCGGGTAATCAGCGTGCCCTTGGTGATGAGGCTCACCGGGTGCGAATGAGCGAGGAACAGCTCGAGTAGCTCGCGCGTGACACGGGTGCTGCGTTCCACCGGCTGGTAGGGGTCGGTGTTGGCGCCGATCGTGATCGGCTCGCAACGGTACGAGGGACGCTCCCACGCCTCGGCGAGCCGCGCCGCCGCATCGGGTTTGTAGAATATCTTCGTTTCGAAATCGAGCCCGGGCGACAGGTCGAGGTAACTGTGGCTGGGCCGCGCGTAACAGTACACGCAGCCGTGCTCGCAGCCCTGGTAGGGGTTAATGGAGCGATCGAAAGGAACGTCGGGGGAGTCGTTGGTCGCGATGATGCGGCGCGAGCGCATCGCGCGCAGCTCGGTTGCCGGCGTGCGGAGCGAGCGCTCGTGGTCTTCCTCGGCGTCGAACTCGACGGGGCGCGCGGCAAAGCGGCCTTCACGGCCGGAGACGGCGCCGCGCCCCTTGTGGTGTCGGACGGGCATGGCATGGCTCGGTACTGTACAAAAACACAGTACTGCGCCGCGGCACCGAATTCAAGACGGCGCACGCGGAATGTCGCCTGCGGTCAGTTGAGAACCCGGTAGCCGCGGCCACGCATGCAGTTCTTGAACACCTGCTGCTTTTCCCGGTCCGCGTCGAGGCCGGAACGTGTGCCGCCGTAGATGGCGCCGATGCCGGCGGCTTCGCCGACCTCGCGTCGGTCGCTGACCGCGCCGGTCGCCGCACCCACCGCGGCGCCGACAGCGGCTCCCTTGCCGATGCCCGCGGCCATCACGATCTCCTCGGTGTAGGCCTCGCACTCGTCCCAGTCCTCTGCGAGCCGCTGCGGGTCGACGCCCTTGGTATCGATGATCGGGTCGGGATGCGCGGCGCAACCGGCCGCCAGCACGGCGGCCACCAGGGTGAGGATGTAGCGCAGGGTTGTGGGCATAGCGTATCCCCTCGACGTTGCGTGGCACCCGATTCTGCCCGGGCAGCGTGAATCCCGGCTGAACAGCCGACCTTTATAACCTCAACGAGCGAGGCGGCGTTCGGTTGACGGGCGCAACGCCGGGAGCGTCCCGGCGTTGCAAAGCCCCGCCCGGCGAGACCGGCGGTCAGTCCGCGGCGACGTTGTGGATGTAAACGTCCTGCTGCGGGAACGGTATCGAGATGCCGACCTCGTCGAAGCGCTTCTTGATCGCCTCCGTCAGGTCGAAATACACGCCCCAGTAGTCGGCCGTCCTGACCCACGGGCGCACCACGAAATTCACGCTGCTGGCGGCAAGTTCGGACACCGCGATCGTGACTTCGGGATCGTCGAGGACGCGATCGTCGGCTGCCACGACAGCCTGCAGTTCCTTGCGCACCGTGTCGATATCGTCGCGGTAGCTCACGCCGACGACGAGGTCGACGCGGCGCGTGTCGTTCGCCGAATAGTTGGTGATCGTCGTGCCCATGATCTGGCTGTTCGGGACGATGACGCGCTTGTTGTCGCCGGTCTTCAATACGGTCGTGAGGATCTGTACTTCGTCCACGGCGCCCGAGATTCCGCCGCCCTCGATCCAGTCGCCCACCTTGTAGGGACGGAACAGGACGATCAACACGCCTGCGGCAAAGTTGGACAGCGAGCCCTGCAGCGCGAGGCCGACCGCGAGGCCGGCGGCACCGAGCAGTGCGATCAGGCTGGCGGTCTGCACACCGAGCTGGTTGATGGCCGCGATGACGACGAACACCATCAACAGAATGCGCGCGAGGTTGCCGATGAAGCGGCGCAGCGTTATGTCCAGCTCGCCCTTCTCCATGGCCTTCATCAGGCCGTTCACAACAAGGGTTACGACCCACTTGCCGACGAAGAAGACGACGATCGCCGTTACCACGTTGATGCCGAAGTCGACGCCCGTGGTCTGTAGCATTGTCCAGATTTCTTTCCAGTCGAAGCCGAGGTCAGGCAGGCTCTCTGTATTCATTGCTTTCCCTTTATTGCTGTTGGTTATTTTTCCGCCGTCTCAAGATCAGCCAGTTGCCGGCGAGGGTGAGTAGCATGCCGATCGCGGCCGCGATCGTCCACCGGTATCCCTCGATCGCGGTCGAAATCAGCAGTGCGACGACGGGGAACAGCACCGAGCTGTAGGCGGCGCGCGCCGCGCCGATGAGCCGGAGCAGCGCAAGGTAGCAGCCGAAAGCCACGGCAGAGCCGAGGATCGCGAGGTACAGCAGCGACAGGATGTAACCGGGCTCCACGAGGAACTCGATCGGCTTGCCGAGCGCGAGCGCGATCAGCAGCGCCAGCACCGACGCGAAGGCCATGGCATGCGCATTGACGGCGACGACGGGCAGGCCCTTCTTGGTGTTGGCGACCGCCGCCATGTTCCCCAGCGACGCGATGAGCGTGCCGCAGAGGACGAACAGCCCGCCCAGCACGGACTCGTCCGTGAGGCTGAACGCCTTGATCTCGGTGCTGAAGATCAGGGCGATGCCCGAGATCCCGACGGCGGCCGCCAGCCAGAAGCGGGCGTCGATCGTGCGGCCGAAGAACAACCGCTCGAAGAGCGCATTGAGAACCAGGATTGCGCTGAAGAGCACGGCGACGATGCCCGAGGTGAGGTGCGCGGTGCCGTAGTAGACGAAGAAGTAATTGATGCAGAACAGGAGCGCGCCCTGCAGGAAGACGAGCGGAAAAGCGCCGGCCGGCAGCCACAGGGGTCGGCGGCTGGCGTACGCAAAGGCATAGAGTGCGAGCGCCGCGAGGCCGAAGCGGTAGCAGACCGACACTTCCTCGGCGACCGTGCCGAGCTGAAAGGGTATCGCCGCCCAGGTCGAACCCCAGATCAGGACGACCGCGGCATACAGCAGCAGTATCTGCAAGCTACTGGCCGGGGATGCCTTCCGTCCCCGGGCGGAAGCGGAAGATGCGGTAGGGGCCTTGCGCCCGGATGTGCTCCTGCGATTGCAGGACCACCTCGGCGAGCGCGCTGTCGGCAACGTACAGCCAGCCGTCCGGGCCGAAGGACAACGCATCGGGCCAGCGGATGCGTGGCGAGCGGAGCAGCGTGCGCGGCGCGCGGTCCGCACCGACCGCGAACACGGCATTGTGCTCGACGTCGGTGACATAAACGGTGCCGTCGACAGCGGTGCTCAGTCCGTCGGACAGCGGTTTGCTGCTGTATGCCTCGACGCGCTTGGCGAGCTGGGCGGCGGGGAGGTCCGCGTCACGCAGGTCGCGCAGCCGCACGCGGTACAGTGTGGAGCCGCTCAGCGCACCGTAATACAGCCAGTCGGGCCCCAGCGCGATGCCGTCGACGCCGCCGCGCAGGTCCACGAGTCCGCCGAAGAAGCGCATCGGTTCGCCGTCGTGGGCGATGACGAAATTCTCGGCAGCAACCGAGGGATGCGACTCGAGCACGCGCCTCGCGGTCGCCGACGCCACGTCGTAGACGATGAGCGCGGGGCTCTTGCGCCAGAAGCTCGCGTCGGCAATGACGACCGTGCGGCCGTCCGCGCTGACCTGCAGGTCCTGGAGAAACGACCCCGCGGGCGCTATGTCGGCCGGCAGGCGGTGGTCGTGAACGACCTCGCCGCTGTCGAGATCGAAGGCGAGCAGGCGGGCGGAGCGCATGCCGTGGTTGCCGTGGTCGATGGTCCACAGGTTGCCGCTGCGGTCGATGACGATGCCCAGCACCGTGTCGAACAGTGCCGCCTGTTGCCGGGTGCCGGGGTAGGGTACCGCCGCCCCGTCGACGAACTCGAGCAGCTTGTTGCCCTTCGGGCGGGCCTCGGGGTGCACGGTGAAAAACACGCGGCCGGTCTTGCTGACGGCCACGTTGCCGATCGGCAGCGGGTACGACAACACCTCTTCCAGCGCGCCGGCATCGAGCAGGGGCGCCGTGGTCAGGTCGGGATACGGTTCGCCGCCGCCGTAGCGAACCCATGCCGTGACGGCCAGCACGAGCGCCACGGTCAACAACACCAGCACCAGGGTTTTCATCGCTTGCCTTCCGGAGCCTGCGGCCGCTACCGGGCAGGGATTCTACCTGAACCTGCCGGCGTCAGTGGAGCAGGGCGACGGCCCAGGCGCCGGACACCAGCAACACCGCGGCGACGCCGCAGAGCCACTGCCAGCGGTCGTCGAGGATGCGGTCGCCGGCGAACGTGAGCAGCAGGCCGCCCACGAAGCCGCACAGGAAGCCGAACAGGTGCGCGCCGATGTCGGTGTTCTCGTTGCCGGTGCCCGTGTACATCAGCAACGCGAGCCCGCCGACGATCGGGCCGTGGCGATAGACCCAGCGTTCCTGCGACATCAGCCGGGCGCGCCACACGTAGCCCGCGACCAGGCCGAGCGCCGCGAACACGGCCGTCGATGCGCCGATGGAGCGGTGATCGGGCGCGAGCACCAGCGCGTTCAGGAGGTTGCCCAGCGCGCCCGTCGCGACGATCGCCAGCCAGGCGACGCCCGAGCCCAGCAGGCGCCCCGCGAACAGCCCGAACAGCACGCCGAAGACCAGGTTGCCGGCGAGGTGGCCGAGACCCGAATGCAGCGTCAGGGCAGTCACCGTGCGCCAGATCTCGCCGGCGCGGACCAGCACGCCGTCGACGCGCCCCGCGCTGAACCAGTTGTCGCCGAACGCGGCGTCGCCGGCAAGCCAGGCGACAGCGCAGACCGTGAGCACGTACGCGACGATGCCCGGCATCGCGTTCTGGTAGCGGATGGCCTTCCTCGGTTTCGGGATGAGCGGCGGGTTGGCTTCGTCGTAGATCGAGATTTCCTCGATGGCCTGTGCCGAATGCTCGGCCGGCACGACAATCATGGAACCGCCGGGATCCTGCAGGACCTGGTGGGGAATGCCCGCCGCCGCAAGCACCAGCGAACGGTCCGCGCAGGATCGCCGGTTGCGGCTTTCGAACACGATGCGCAGGTCGTCATCCACCGTTTTTGCTCACGTGATCGAGAACGTCGCCGCAATCCGCATCGATTCTCAATGCGGCCAGGTCGTCGGCCCGCGTCCGGCCGCGATTGACGATGGCGATCGGCTTGCCGGTCTCCGCGGCGCGGCGCGCGAACCGGTAGCCCGAAAACACCATCAGGGAGGAGCCGATCACGAGCAGCGCCTCGGCACGGTCCAGCGCGGCGAAGGCGGACTCGACCCGTTCCTTCGGGACGCTCTCGCCGAAGAACACCACGTCCGGCTTGACGAACCCGCCGCAGGCCGCGCAGCCGGGCGTGACGAAGCGGCTGACGTCCTCGTCGCGGAGCTTCGCATCGCCGTCCGGCGCGAAATAGTCCGTCTCGGGCTGCCACCGCGGGTTCGCGGCGGCCAGCCCGGCCTGCCATTCGTCGCGGCCGGTTATCCGCCCGCAGCTCATGCAGCGCACGCTCTGCAGGTGGCCGTGCAGGTCGATGACGCGCCGGCTGCCGGCGCGATGATGCAGGCCGTCGACGTTCTGCGTGATGACCGTATCCACCGTGCCCGCCGACTCCAGCGCCGCGAGCGCGGTGTGGGCGCGGTTCGGTTGCGCATCAACGATTCGCTGCCAGCCGCTGAAGCTGCGCGCCCAGTAGCGTTGTCGAACCTCGGGCTTCGCGGCGAAATCCGCGTACTGCACGGGCCGGGCGTGTTTCCATTCGCCGTTGCGGTCGCGGTAATCGGGAATGCCGGACGCCGTACTGACGCCCGCGCCGGTCACGACCGCAACACGGCCGGCACGCGCGATGAAGCGCGCTAACTCGCGGGCATCGGGATTCATGCCGGCATTTTGGTTAAAGTAACCGGCCCGATCAATTGCGAGGTGCCCCGATGAGGCGACTGATCTGTACCGCCGCAGTGCTCATGTTCAGCAGCGGCGCCATGGGAGAGGTGACCGATTCCGCGGAAAGCGGCTTCACGACCGTGCACGAAGTACTGGTCAATGCGCCCCGCGCGCGCGTCTGGCAGGCGGCGGTCGGTGAGATCGGCGCGTGGTGGAGCGACGATCACACGGTCAACGGCGACGCCGGCCGGATGAGCATCGAGGGCAAGCCGCAGGGATGCTTCTGCGAGACCTTCGAGAACGGCGGGGGCATCGTGCACATGGAGGTCACCTTCGTGAACCCCGGCATCATCCTGCGCCTGACGGGCGGCCTCGGGCCGCTCGGCCTCATGGGCGTCAACGGCAACATGACCTGGGAATTCTTCGACGCGCTGGAGGGCACGCGGGTCAAGTTCAGCTACGTGGTCGGCGGCTACCGGCCCGGCGGGCTCGACGCGATCGCATTGCCGGTCGACTACGTCATCGGCGAGGCGCTTGCGCGGATGCAGGCCTACGTCGAGACCGGCGACCCGGGGAAAGCCGTCGTTGAGTGAGGTCCCCGCCGCGCGGCCTTCGTCGACGGTCGTACTCGCGCGCGATGCCGCGCCCGCGCCCGAGCTGTTGCTGGTGCAGCGCCACGAACGTTCCGCGTTCGGCGGCGCGTTCGCGTTTCCGGGCGGCGTGCTGGAGGACGCGGATGCGCGGGTCGCCGGGCATTGCGCGGGCATTACGCCGGCGGCAGCCGACGCGATGCTGGGCACGGAAGGCGCACTCGCCTGGTTCAGCGCCGCCGTCCGGGAGCTGTTCGAAGAGTCCGGCGTATTGCTTGCAACGGTCGGCAGGCCCGGCATCGACCTCGGAGCGGCACGTGCCGCGTTGAACGACGGCACGCTCGACTGGCGGGCCTTCGTGCGCGACAACGCGCTGCAGCTTTCCTGCGCCGCGCTGCATTATTTCAGTTACTGGATCACGCCGGAGGCGCTGCCGAGACGCTTTGCCACGCGCTTTTTCCTCGCCGCGATGCCGGACGGCCAGGAGGCCGCGCACTGCGGCGGCGAGTTGACCGATTCCTGCTGGATGACCGCCCGGGACGCACTCGCTGCCGCTCGCGACGGCTCGATCAGGCTGCACTTTCCCACCATCCGGACGCTCGAGGCGCTCGCGCCGCACGGCACGTTAGAGGCGCTCCTCGAATGGGCCGCGGACTGCGCGCGCGCCGGCGTGCACTGCATCTTTCCCGAGATCAGGGAGCGCGACGGGGAGCCACGCGTGGTGGTGGCGGGCCGGGATTCCGGAGCGCTCAAATGACGGCGTTCGGCCCGGCGCTGCCGCGCTTTGCCGCGCTTGCCCCCGGGGTACGGCGCCTGCTGGCGCCCAACCCGTCCATGATGACGGGGCCGGGCACCAATACGTACCTGTTCGGCGTTTCCGGGATCGCGGTCATCGACCCGGGTCCGGAGATCGACGCGCACATCGACGGCATCATCGAGGCGGCGGGTGCGCCGGTGCGCTGGGTGCTGGCGACCCACACGCACCCGGACCACTCGCCGGGGGCAATGGCGCTCGCCGCGCGCACGGGCGCGGAGGTACTCGGCCGGCCGGCGCCGCAACACGGCCCGCAGGACCGGTCGTTCAGCCCGACGCGCCTGCTCGGCGACGGCGCTACGCTGGAAACCGGCGAATTCACGCTCGAAGCCGTGCACACCCCGGGGCACGCGTCGAACCACCTGTGCTTTCGCCACGTCGAGACCAACTGGCTGGTGACGGGCGACCAGGTCATCGACGGCTCGACCGTGGTCATCAACCCGCCGGACGGCGACATGAGCGACTACATCGAATCGCTGCGGCGGCTGAAAGCGATGCATTGCGATGCCTTGCTGCCCGGGCACGGCGGCCGGATCGACGACCCGGCACGGGCCATCGAGCGGATCATCGAGCACCGTCTGCTGCGCGAGAGCAGGGTGCTCGAGGCCGTCCGGCGGCATCCGCGGCTCACGCCTCGCGAACTGGTGCCGCACGTCTACCAGGACGTCTCGCCGCACCTGTTCCCGCTCGCCGAACGCTCGTTGCTGGCGCACCTGTTGAAGCTCGGGAAGGACGGCCTCGCGGCGGCGTCCGGGGATCGCTGGTCGCCCGCGCCGTAGACGCGGTTCCCGAACCGCGATCGCGGGCCCCCGTCTACGACGATACCGTCCAGCTGTTCGGGCCCTTGATGAACTCGGCGACGCGCTTCGTGCGCTTCATCCCCGTCGGGTGGTGCGCGTAGAAAGCGGCTTCGAACGCTTGCGCGGGTTGCCGGTATAGGACGCCCAGCGCGACGGGGCGCTCCAGCTCGACCAGTAGCCGCGCCAGTACGGCGTTGGTTTCGTCGTGCACCAGCACGTTGCCGGGCGACGCGGCCGCCTCGACGACCTCGAGTGCAAACGTATCCGCGTTGAAGCGCAGGCCCTTGCTGTTGTCCTTGCCGAACAGCATCGGCTCGCCGTGCCGCAGATGCAACTGCGTGTCGGCGGCGTCCTTGCGGTCGGTGAAGCTCGCGAACACGTCCTCGTTGTACACGATGCAGTTCTGGAAGATCTCGGTGAACGCGGTTCCGTCGAAGGCATGTGCCTCGCGGAGCACGTGACCGAGTCCCGGCTTGTCCGTGTCGATCGCGCGCGCGAAGAATCGCGCGCCCGCACCGAGCGCGAGCTGCCCCGGCGATAGCGGCGTGTCGATCGAACCGCCGGGGCTCGACGGCGAGCGTGTGCCGACGCGCGAGGTCGGCGAGTACTGGCCCTTGGTGAGCCCGTAGATCTCGTTGTTGAACAACAGGATCTTCAGGCCCACGTTGCGGCGCAGCGTGTGCACGAGGTGGTTGCCGCCGATCGACAGGCCATCGCCGTCGCCGGTGACGACCCAGACGTCGAGATCGGGGTTCGCGAGCTTGAGTCCCGTGGCGATCGCGGGGGCGCGGCCGTGGATCGTGTGGAAACCGTATGTTTCGACGTAGTAAGGGAATCGCGATGCGCAGCCGATGCCGGAGACGAACACCGTCGATTCGGGGTGCGCGCCGACGTCGGCGAGCGCGCCCGTGACCGCCTTCAGGATCGCGTAGTCGCCACAGCCCGGGCACCAGCGGACCTCCTGCGACGACGCGAAGTCTTTTGCCGTGAGCTTCTCGCTCATGCCGCGTCTCCCCGGCGTTCGGCCTCGATCCGGTCGACCAGTTCCGCGATCCGGAAGGGTTGCCCGCTGACCTTGCAGACGGACACCGGTTGTATGCAGAGTTTGTCGCGCAGCAGCGTGGCCAGCTGGCCGTTGTTCATCTCGGGCACGAGCACCTTGTCGAAGCGCGACAGCAGCTCGCCGAGATTCGCGGGCAGCGGGTTGATGTGCCGCAGGTGCACGAAGCTCACGCCGGTCCTGCGCGCCGCCTGGTAGATCGGGCCGTAGGTCGAGCCCCAGCCGACGATGACGAGGTCGCCTTTGTCGGGGCCGAGCTCGAGCCGCTGCTCCGGGATGAAGTTGGCGACGGCGTCGACCTTCGCCTGGCGGAATTCCGTCATGCGCTGGTGATTGTCCGGGTCGTAGGAGATATGGCCCGTGACGTAGTCCTTCTCCAGCCCGCCGGTACGATGCACGAGGCCCGGCATGCCGGGCGTTATCCAGGGGCGCCCGAGGCTGTCCGGGTCGCGCTGGCTGGCGAGCATCCGCGCACTCGGCCCGCTGTCGGCGTCGGGCGCCGCGTGGCTTTCGATCGGCGCCAGCGCCTCGACGATGGGGATGAGCCAGGGCTCCGATACGTTCGACAGGTAGCCGTCGACGAGCAGGATCACCGGCGTCATGTGCCGCAAGGCAATGCGCACGCCTTCGATGGCCATGTCGAAGCACTCACCCGGGGACGACGCGGCGAGCACCGGCAGGGGCGTGTCCGCGTTGCGGCCGTAAACGGCCTGGTACAGGTCCGACTGTTCGGTCTTGGTCGGCAGCCCGGTGGACGGTCCGCCGCGCTGCCAGTTGACGATCAGGAGCGGCAGCTCGGCACTCACGGCGAGCCCCATCGCCTCCGTCTTCAGCGCGATGCCGGGCCCCGAACTGGAGGTGACGCCGATCATGCCGCCGTAGGAAGCCCCGATCGCGGCGCAGATCGCCGCGATCTCGTCTTCCGCCTGGAAGGTGCCCACGCCGAGTTCCTGCAGCCGCGTGAGCCGGTGCAGCAACGGCGAGGAGGGCGTGATGGGATAGGAGCAGAACAGCACCGGGCGGTCCGCGAGTTCGCCCGCCGCCGCGATGCCGAGCGCGAGCGCCTCGGCGCCGGTGACGCTGCGGTACTCGCCCGGTGCGAGGCGCGCGGTGTCCGTCGTTACCTGCGGCAGCGCAGCCGAGAGTTCCGCCGTCTCGCCGAAGGCATGCCCCGCATGCAGCGCCGCGACGTTCGCGTCGCAGAGGTTCGGGTTGCCGCCGAGCCGCCGCCGGATCCACGCTTCGACGGGCTCGAGTTCGCGGCCGAACATCCACAGGAGCAGGCCGAGCGCCCAGAAGTTCTTGCAGCGGCCGCCCTCGGACTTGCTGAGGCCGAACGACTTGACGGCCTCGAGGTTGAAGTGGCCGATGTCGGCCGCGACGACCTGGAAGCGGTCGAGCGTGCCGTTCTCGCGGGGGTCCTCTTCATAACCCGCTTTCGCGAGGCTTCGCGCTGTGAAGCTGTCGCTGTTGAGGATAATCAGTGCGCCGGCCTGCAGCATCGGCAGGCTCACCTTCAGTGCGGCGGGATTGAAAGCCACGAGCACATCCGGCGCGTCGCCCGCGGTCGTAATCGGGTCGCCGCCGAGATTGATCTGGTACGCCGAGACACCGAAGGTCGTGCCCGCCGGCGCCCGAATCTCGGCGGGGTAGTCGGGGAAGGTCGCGAAGTCCCTGCCCGAGAGCGCCGTCGAGACCGCGAATTGCGAGCCCATGAGCTGTATGCCGTCGCCGGAATCGCCGGCCAGGCGCACGACGATCGACTGTAACATTCTGTTTTTGTTCACAAAAAAAGAGGTCTTGTCGCCAGGTGGTGCGGCGGGGCAGGCCGCGTGACGGGCAGTGTAGCGTATTCGTGCGCGCGAGCGTGATGCCCCGCGCCATGGCTTGATATGATGCGCCAGTTCGCATAGCTTACGCGCTCCAAAATCATTCAAGACGCCGGGAATTCGCAACAATGACGTTCGTTGTCACTGAAGCCTGCATCAAGTGCAAACTGACCGACTGTGTCGAGGTTTGCCCCGTGGATTGTTTCCACGAGGGGCCCAACTTCCTGGTCATCGATCCGGACGAGTGCATCGACTGCACGCTGTGCGAACCGGAGTGCCCGGTGGAGGCGATCTACTCGGAAGACGAGCTGCCGGCCGGCCAGGAGCAGTTCCTCGAGCTGAATGCCGAGTTGTCGCGCGAATGGCCGGTGATCACCGAGATGCAAGACCCGCCCGCCGATGCCGACGAGTGGCGGGACGTCAAGGACAAGCTCAAGTACCTCGAACGCTGAGCGAGAACGCCCCCACGGTTCACCTGTAGAGCGGTTCTCGAACCGCGATCGCGGGCCGAGGCCCGCTCCTACAGAATTCGATTAGCGATTGGTTTCGATGAACTCGATCACCAGGTTTGCGAGTTCCTCGCCCTTGTCTTCCTGCAGGAAATGACCGGCGCCTGCGACCGTTACGTGGTGCTGCTCCTTCGCGCCCGGCACGTGTTTCTGCCACACACGGTCGCCGCCGCGGGTAATCGGGTCCTTGTCGCTGAAGGCGGTGAGGAACGGCTTTTCCCAGCGACCGAAAGCGTCCCACGCGCGGCGGTTCGCGTCGCTCGCGGGATCGTCCGGCCGCACCGGGACCAGCGCCGGGAACATGCGCGCACCCGCCTTGAACTTGCGTGACGGAAACGGGGCGTCGTAGGCCGCAACGACGTCGTCGCGCAGGTTCGTCGTCGTGCCCTTCTGGATGATCTTCCCGATCGGGAAATACGGGCTGTGCAGCGCGAAAGCGCGCCACTTCATGAATGCGTCCGGCATCGCCTGGTCACCGGTCGGCAGGCCACCGTTGGCGAGCACGATGCCGGCGAATCGATGCTCGTTCTCTGC
>DATIUU010000297.1:0-3950 GCA_035466635.1 Woeseiaceae bacterium | reverse complement strand
ATTGCCGGCCTGTCCTGGATGCTGTACGTGTCCATCGAGGCGGCCGATCCGTGGCGCATCTCGGCGAGCATCGTCTATGGCCTCAGCCTGATCACCCTGTTCCTGGCCTCGACGCTCTATCACGCACTCTTCAGGTCGCGGCACCGACCGTTGTTCAAGCTGCTCGACCATTGCGCGATCTACGTGCTGATCGCGGGGACCTACACGCCGTTCCTGCTGGTGGCCATGCGGACGACGGCGGGCTGGTGGCTGTTCGGCGCAATCTGGGTGCTCGCAACGGCGGGCATCCTCACCAAGCTCTGGTTCCGCGACCGCTTTCCGCGTTTCGCGCTCGCGGGCTACCTCGTCATGGGCTGGCTGGTGGTCATCGCCCTGCCGCAGGTGGTCGACGCGGTCGGCCCGGACGGCATGGCCTGGCTGTTTGCCGGCGGGCTGAGCTACACGATCGGCGCCGGCTTCTACGCCGCGAAGCGCCTCGCGTTCGGCCACGCGATCTGGCACGTCTTCGTCCTGCTTGGCGGTATCTGCCACTTTCTCGCCGTCATCTGGCACGTACTCCCGGTATCGCCCGTAACGCCGGTCACAGGCTGACACGCGAATTGCATGCGTCCGGGGCTTCTCAGCTCGCTCGTCCTGCTGGGATTCGCGTCGTCTGCTGCGGGTAAGCCCGCTGGCCCGGACCCGCTGTTCGAAACCCGCGAAACCCTGCAGGCCACCATCGCGGCGCCGCTGACGACCCTGGTCGCCGACCGCTCCACCGAGGAACAATTGGCCGGCACGTTCAGCTACACCGGCCCCGGCGGCGAAACCGTGTCATTCGACATCAAGATACGTGCCCGCGGTCATTCCCGCCACCGCATCTGCGACCTCCCGCCCGTGTGGCTGAACTTCAGGAAGTCGCAGGTGAAGGACACGCTGTTCGACAAGCAGGACACGCTGAAGCTCGCGGTTCACTGCGGGGATTCCGAGCGCTACGAACAGACGGTGCTGCGCGAATACACGGCGTACAGGATCCTGAACCTCGTGACGCCGCTGAGCTTCCAGGTACGGCTGTTGCGCGTCACCTGGGTTGATACCGAGGGTGAGCGCGCGCAACAGGTTCGCTATGCATTCCTGCTCGAGCACAAGGATCGGCTCGCCAGGCGCATCGACCGTAAGGCCCTCGAGATCGACGAGACCTCGGTCGCCGCGCTGGATCCCGGCCACCTGAACCTGACCTCGGTGTTCCAGTTCCTGATCGGCAACACCGACTTCTCACCGATCGCGAAGCCCGAGCACAACGAGTGCTGCCACAACTACGTGCTGTTCTCGAACGACAGGGACCTGCTGGTCGCGATTCCCTACGACTTCGACCAGTCGGGGCTGGTCAGCGCGCCCTATGCCGCGCCCGGCCACCAGTTCGACATCCGCTCGGTGCGGCAGCGCGTTTACCGCGGACGCTGCCAGAACAACGACCACGTGACTGACTCGATCGACCGTTTCAAGGCCGTGCGCAACAACATTTTCGCGCTGATCGAGACTCAGGACGGCCTGACACGCCGGGTTCGCGACCTGCTCGCGGACTACGTGCAGCAGTTCTACGATATCGCCGACGACCCGCGCCGGGTCGATCGCCTGATTACCAGGAAGTGCATCTTGTGAGCGTGAGCCGGTTGCGCCTGCCGTTCCGCAGCCACGCTGCGCTCTTCAGCCGCCGGCCTTGAGCACTTCGGGGTAACGCGGCTCCCAGCGATACTCGCTGATGCGCTGCTCGAGTGCGTCGACGTCGGTGAAGGTCGCGACGCCGTCGGCGACGGCCTGCTGCGCCACCGCGAGGCCGACGATGCCGCAGATGTTCCAGAGCTCGTCCACCCTCGGCATCAGGCAGCGTTCTTCGATCGTGGACTCCGCCAGTGCGTGCGCAAGGGCGGTGGACGACGCACCGATCATCGAACCCGTGATCTCGGTCGCACCGCTGACGATGGCGCCGAGGCCGATACCCGGGAACACGAACACGTTGTTGGCCTGGCCGATGCGGCGTTTCTCGCCGCCGATCTCGACCGGGGCGAACGGGCTGCCGGTTGCCACGAGCGCTTTGCCGTCGGTCCACTTCATGATGTCTGCGGGCGTGGCTTCGCTGATATCCGTCGGATTGGACATCGGCAGTATGACCGGGTGTTCCGAGTGGCGCGCGGCATTGCGCACGACCTCTTCGGTGAAACTGCCGGCCTGCCCGGACGTGCCGATGAGCACGTTACCCTTGAAGGCGTCGACGACCCTGGCGAGATTGCGGCGGTCGTCGCCGCGCAGCCCGATCTCGTCGAGCCACTCGGCGGGCCATGCGAAATCGCGCTTGTTCTTGTCGAGATCGGGGCGGTCTTCGCTGACCACGCCGCGGCTGTCGAGCGTAATGATGGCGCGCCTGAGTTCATCGCCACTGACGCCTTCCTGCTGCAGCTGCCGGCGGATCTGCCGGGCGATGCCGACCCCCGCCGCACCGGCGCCGTGGATGACGGTTCGGCTGTTGCGGAACTCCTGGCCGCTGATCCTCGCGGCGGCGTGCAAGCCGGCGGCCGCGACCGCGCCGGTGCCCTGGATGTCGTCATTGAACGACGGCAGGTGGTTGCGGTGACGGTCCAGGACCTGGAAGGCGATATCCTTGTGAAAGTCTTCCCACTGGATGACAGCTTTGGGGAATACCTTGCGGACCGCCTCCACGAATTCGTCGATGATCGCGAGATAGGCGTCGCCGCGCAGCCGGTGCTGCCGCCAGCCGAGGTACACCGGATCATCGAGCAATCCTTCGTTGTCGGTACCCACGTCCAGGCTGATCGGCAGGGTGCGCGCCGGATGAATACCGGCGCCGACGCAATACAGCGCCAGCTTGCCGATACTGATCGCCATGCCGCCGATGCCCTGGTCGCCGATACCGAGCACGGCCTCGTTGTCCGTGACGACCATGAGTTCGACATCGCTGAACAGCGCCGAGTCGCGCAGGACCTGCTCGATCCGGCCCGCGTAACCGGGGGTAATGAAGATGCCGCGCGCCCGCCGGTAGACGTGTGAGAAAAAGTGCGAGGCCGCGCCGACGGTCGGCGTGTAGACCACCGGCATCAGTTCCTCGAGATGGGTGCGCAGCAGCTTGTAGAACAGGACTTCGTTGCGGTTTTGCAGCAGGCCCAGGTCGATGTTCCTGCCGATCGGGTCCTTGTTGAAGCAGATCGTGTGATAGGTCCGGTCGACCTGCGTTTCGATGTCGTTGTACTGCGGCGGCAGCATGCCTTCGATGCCGAAACGGCGGCGCTCCTCCGGGGTGAAGCCGACGCCCTTGTTGTAGATGGGTGCACGCAGCAACTCGGTGCCGCTCAGGTTGACGCGGACCTTATCGCCTTGCGGCGTCCTGATGAGTTCGAACTTCTCCATGACACTGCCTGTCATCCGTCTGGATGACGGGCACTACACGCCCTCTCCCGGGCAGTGTCAACCGTGGTCTATCCCTATTCCATGTCCAGCGCGCGCGCCGTTTGCGGCAGCGCTCCCGCGCGAACGCGCGCCTCGTTGCGCACTCGCCGCACCCTGGTGTTGATGACGAAAACGTTGCCCGCCAGTACCAGCAGCGTCCCCGCGATCACGGTGGCGTCGATTTCCAGCCCTTCGAAGATCGCCGACAGGGCGAGCGCGACGACCGGGAACATCACCATGGCGTAGCCCGCCTTGTGCGCGCCGATCCGGCCGAGCAGCGTCAGGTAGGCGCCGAACGCGACGATGGAACCGAACACGGTGAGATAGAGCAGCGAGCCGACGTAGAGCGGTGACCCGTCGAACACGAATTCGTGGCCCTGGGCGATGGCGATCAGCGCGCTGATGGCCGTGCCGTCGAGCATGCCCCAGGCATTCGACTGCACGTCCGGCAGGCGGCCCTTTTGCGCGGCCTGCGACACCATGTTGCCGAACGACGCTACGAGCGCGCC
>DATIUU010000296.1:0-16942 GCA_035466635.1 Woeseiaceae bacterium | reverse complement strand
GTGTAGCCGAGCTGGATCTCCGCCTGCTCGACCTGCGCGCGCGCGGCCTGCAGGGAGCCTTCGGCTGCTTCGAACTGTGCAACGGCGGCGTCGAGATCCTGCTTGCTGACCGCATCCATCTCGGCGAGCGGGCGGATGCGGTCGAGATCGCTCGCGGCCTTGGCGAGCCGGGTCTGTGCTTCGGCGAGGCGTCCCCCGGCCTCCACGACCTTCGCCTCGTACGGCGTCGGGTCGATGACGTACAGCAGCTGCCCCTTCGTGACGTCGCGGCCCTCGAGGAAATGGACCTCTTCCAGTACGCCGTCGACCCGCGCCCGGATGGGGATGTCCACCGAGCCGAGGGTCTGGCCGATCATGTCGAGGTGGATCGGGATGGTGCGCGGCTGCACCTCGAAAACGGCGACCTGCATCGCCGGCATGGCGGGCGGTTCCGGCCTGCCACAGGCAGCAGCCAGCGCCGCTACAGCGGCAAGCGTTGCGATTCGTGCGCTCGTGGAACGGTGTCGGGCCATGTAATCAATCCTGCAAGGTGCTGCCGGCGGAGCGGCGACGAACATTATTCGATTTATACGGTAGCGCCGGTCATCGGGTGGCCCCGATGCGACGATCATGCATCCGGCGGGTATCGACTTCAACCGCCGGCACCGGGCGTATCTGCGCAGGGGCCATTCTGATATAAGGTAGTCCCATGTTGAATACGAAGAATCCGACGCCTGGCGGCCACGCCGCGCTGATCGCGACCGCGACTTTCCTGGCTGCCTGTACGCAAACGGTCGTGACCGGTTCCTTCGACCGCGTGCCGAGCACGGCGGTCGAGTACGCCTACATCAACCAGCAGGCGGATTTCAGCCAGTACACGAAACTCATGAACGGCGGGCTGGAGATTTATTACCCGGAGAACGCGCAGCGCCCCGATCCCGCCGAGATCGAGCGTATTCGCGGCTACTTCCGCGACGCATTCACGAGCGCCATCGGTGACGACTACGAGATCGTCGCCGCGCCCGGACCCGGCGTGCTGAAGGTTCGTGGCCAGGTCATCGACATGAAAATGACGAGCAGCGGGACGGTGCTGGACACGAGCGGCAGGCTGCGCGACATCGTCGCCCACGGGGAGCTGACGTTCCTGATGGAAATGAGCGACTCCGTCACGGGCCAGGTGCTGGCGCGCGCTGGCGACAAGTCGAGCGACATCTCGGCCGGGAAGGGCGACGCGACTTGGGATGACGTGCGGCGTGCGGCAGAATACTGGGCCGGCCTGTTCCGCAACTGGCTGGACAACTACCTGGGCAAACCCGAGTGAAAAAAGGAGCCGCCTTGCATTCCAGGAAACGAATCGGTCTCACGGCAATAGCGGTGATTGCAGTGCTGGCCGCCGCGTGCACCGGCCCCACGGCGCATACCCACGTGGACCACGTCGCGCGGGCGAAGGAGCTCCCGAGCGCACCTTATAAAAGGGTGCTTATCGTGGCGACTGCCGCCCGGGCGAGTTCCGCGCGCGAATTCGAAGAGGTGCTGGCGAAAGACCTGACCAGCAAACACACGTACGCGTTCGGCTATCACCGCGCGGCCTCGAGGGCCGACGTCATTGAGGAGGTCGTTCGTTCCCTCGCGGAACTGCAGCAGGCGGATGCGATCATCGTGGTTACGGCGCGGCTCGTGAATGCCGAGCGCGAGGTGACGGAGGAACGGACCGACGTGCGGGCGCAGGTAATCGGCGGCAGCCTGGTCGATTTCTTCCGCTACGACTACAAGGAATATACGTCGCCGCCAGCGGCCGACTACCGGGTCAACGTGCAGGTGCAGACGGACATGTTCGACGTCGCGACCGAACAACGGGTCTACACCGTCGAGTCGCGCACGGAGTTTGCCGAGACGACTTCCGAAATCGTCCTCAGCGAGGCAACGCAACTCGCGAAACGGCTGCGCAAGGACGGGCTCGTCCGCTAGGGAGACTCTGCACAAGTATCGTCGCACACGACTGACGGGTATCGGGCGAGGCGCGGTCAATACCAGTCGGGCAGCTGCAGCCCCTTCGATTCGAGGTACTCGCGGTTGAAGAGCCGCTCCTGGTAGCGCAGGGCCGAGTCGCACAGGATCGTCACGATGGTATGGCCCGGTCCCATTGCCCGGGCCATGCGTATCGCGCCGGCGACGTTGATGCCGCTCGAGCCGCCCAGCACCAGCCCCTCTTCGCGGATCATCTCGTACACCAGCGGAATGGCCTCGCTATCCGGTATCTGCCAGCTCATGTCGATGGCGGTATCCGCGAGGTTCGCGGTGACCCGGCTGTTGCCGATGCCCTCGGTTATCGAACTGCCTTCGATCGTCAGTTCGCCGCGAGCGAAGAAGTTGTGCAGCCCCGAGCCGCCGGGGTCGGACAGTGCGATCCGGATATCCGGGTTGCGTGATCTGAGCGCCCTGGCGACACCGGCCAGCGTGCCGCCGGTGCCCACCGCGCAGACGAAGCCGTCGACCTTGCCACCGGTCTGTTCCCAGATCTCCGGGCCCGTGGTTTGCTCGTGGAACGCACGGTTGGCCAGATTTTCGAACTGGTTGGCCCAGAACGCGCCGTTCTCGTGGCGCGCGTCGAGTTCGGCCGCGAGCCGGCCCGACGTATGCACGAAGTGCTCCGGGTTCCTGTAGGGAACGGCGGGAATCAGCCGCACGTCCGCGCCGTACGCGCGCAGGGTTTCGATCTTCGAAGCGCTCTGATTGTCGGGCATCACGATAACGCTTCGATGACCCAGCGCGCTGCCCACCATCGCGAGGCCGATGCCGGTGTTACCTGCCGTTCCTTCCACGATGACACCGCCCGGGCGCAGCTGGCCGGACTCCCGGGCTGCCAGGATCATGCCGAGCGCGGCACGGTCCTTGACGGAGCCGCCAGGGTTCATGAACTCGGCCTTGCCGAGGATTTCACATCCCGTCAGCTCGGACGCCGCCCTGAGGCGCAGCAACGGCGTGTTGCCGATACAGTTGACCAGTTGTCGGATGCCGCCCATGCCGTAAGTCTTCCCAGTACCGAAAAATCGACGCCCCTCGCCGCCGTATGTTAGAGCGGCGGCGGGTCGAAGTCGAAGAACGATTTGCGTGCCGGGCGCGGGCTCAATGCGATGAAGCCACCATGTCGCGCGGTTTGCAGCCTGTGATATCTTTCCCGCTTCTCCGGACCGGCAGGCTCGTTTTACGCGGTGAGTGCAGTGACGCAGGAACACGACAGGTCGTCGATCGAAGCACTGATCGCGGGGCACCAGCCCGGGCACGCTCTCGACCAGCGTTTCTACACGGATCCCGCCATTTTCGAGCTCGAGCTCGAGAAGATCATTTTTCGCAACTGGTTTCTCGCCGGCCACGTGTCCGAACTGGCCCGGCCGGGCGACTTCAAGGTTGTCGACGTTGCGCGCGAGTCGGTGATCATCGTGCGCGGTACCGATGGCGCAATAAAAGCCTTCGCGAACGTCTGCCGGCACCGCGGTTCGCTCGTGTGCCTCGACAAGAGCGGCAACACCCGCAAGTTCGCCTGCCCGTATCACGGCTGGACCTACGATACGGACGGCAAGCTCGTTGCCGCCCGCAGCATGCCCGAGGACTTCGACAGGTCCGGGTATTCGCTCCGGCCGGTTTCGTATGGCGAGATCCACGGCCTGATGTTCATCTGTTTCGGCGACCAACCGCCAGCGCTCGAAGGGGCGGTCCGCGACCTGGCGGAGCCGATGGCATTGTTCGACTTCCCGAACCTGAAGGTCGCCGCGAGAAATGCCTACGACATACCGGCGAACTGGAAGCTCTGTATCGAGAACTACCAGGAGTGCTACCACTGCGCGACGGCACACCCGGAGTACGCGCGCATGCATACGCTGATGGTCGAGCCGTCGAAGCGGGAGCGATTGCAACAGAACATGCTCGACAAGATGGAAGCCTGCGGCCTCCGGAAGATGTTCGTCGATTTCCTGGACACCAAGGCGCGCCCGGGCGAGATCGGCTACGGCTACAGCCGCAAGGCACTGTTCGACGGCTACCTGACCGGCAGCCGCGACGGCGGTCCGCTGGCGCCGCTGCTCGGCGAACTGACGGACTACGACGGCGGGGCATCGGATTTCTCCTTCGGCGCCTTTTCGTTCCTGCTGGCATACAGCGATCACGTGGTTTGTTACGTGTTCACGCCCGTTAATCACAGGAAGTCGCGCTGCGAGATCTACTGGCTGGTTCGCAACGACGCCGAGGAAGGCAGGGACTACGACGTCGACGAGCTCACCTGGCTCTGGGACGTGACCACGCGGTCGGACAAGACGATCATCGTCAACAACTGGAAGGGCGTACGCTCGAGGCATTACACGCCGGGGCCCTTCTCCGTAATGGAGGAGGCGGAGGGCATCTACGTGGACTGGATACTCAGGGAGCTGGCGAGGCCTTAGCGCGCAACGTATGAAAACCTACGATGCAATCGTCGTCGGCGCCGGGCACAACGGCCTGACCACCGCCGCTTTCCTGGCCAAGGCGGGTCTCAACGTCGTTTGCGTCGAGAAGAACGACTACATCGGCGGGGCGGCGGTCAGTCGCAACCTCCACGAGGACTGGATCTACTCGAACTGCTCCTACGTCTGCAGCCTGCTGCGCCCGGAGATCTACCGGGCACTGGAGCTGCATCGCCACGGTCTGCAGGTGACGCCCTTCGGCGGTTCGCTCACGTTCATGCAAAACGGCGACTACTACGGCTCCTACCACGACCCGGAGGTCGCCTACCGGGAGCGCGCGCGTTTCTCGCGCCGCGACGCCGATGCGTACGAGCGTTACCGGTCGGACACGATGCGCCAGTGCCGCATCATCCGCGATTTCCTGCTGTCCACGCCGCCGGACCCGACCTCGTTCAGGCCGAAGGACCTGCTCGGGCTCCTGCGCATCGGCCGGAAATTCCTGGAAGTCGGGGAGGACCGTATCTACGAGACGATCCGCTTCTGGACGATGAGCGTCGCCGAGTACCTCGACGAGTACTTCGAGACCGATGTGATCAAGGCCGCGATGTCCGGCAGCGGCATCATCGGCACGGCGCTCGGCATCCATTCGCCGGGCACGGCCTACGTCCTGCTGCACCATTACATGGGCGACGTAGACGGCAACGTCGGCAGCTGGGGCTTCGCCCGCGGCGGCATGGGCGCGGTCTCGAACGCCATCGCGGGCGCCTTCCAGTCCTACGGCGGCGAACTGCGCACGCAGGCGGGCGTCGACAGGATCATCGTCAGGAACGGCAAGGCGCAGGGCGTCGGGCTGGAAAACGGCGACGAGCTGTCCGCGAATATCGTCGTATCCGCGATGGACGTGAAACGCACCTTCCTGCAGTGCATGGACAGGAGCGACGTGGACGCGGACTTCTACACGCGGGTCGAGAACTTCAAGATCCGCGGCTCGTCCGGGAAACTGAACATCGCGCTCGATGGCCTGCCCACGTTCCCGGCGTTGCCCGAGGGCAGCAGTCTGCACATCAGCGACATGCACTTCATCGATTCCATGGAGCGCATGGAGCGCGCGTACGACGACTGGAAGGCCGGCACCTGGTCGAAAGACCCGTACATCGACATGGTGATCCCGACGACGGTCGACCCGACGATGGCACCGCCGGGCAAGCACTTCATGAGCTGCTTCATCCAGTACTGCCCGTACCAGGTCGAGGGCCGGGACTGGACCGATCGCGAGCGCGAGGCCTTCGCAAAGACCGTCATCCAGCAGATCGCGAATTACAGCCCGGACTTCAAGGACCTGATCGTGCACTACGAGGTCCGCACGCCCGCCGACATCGAGGCGCAGATCGGCATCACCGAGGGCAACATCTTTCACGGCGAGCTCACCATGGACCAGCTGCTGTTCAACCGGCCGGTCCCGGGGTACGCGCAATACCGTTCACCGGTCGCGGGGCTGTACATGTGCGGCTCGAGCACGCACCCGGGTGGCGGCGTGATGGCCGCGCCGGGCGCGAACGCGGCGCGCGAGATCCTCGCCGACCTGAAACGGCCCAACACCGTGCCGGAGAATTTCGGCGATGACTGACCGTTACGACGCCATCGTGATTGGCGCCGGCCACAACGGCCTGGTTTGCTCGGCGCTGCTCGCGAAAGCCGGCCGGCGCGTGCTGGTGCTGGAAGCGAACGAGCGGGTCGGCGGTGCGGCGATCACGCGTGAGTTCGCGGACGGTTACTCGGTGTCGGCCTGCGCCCACCTGTTGTACCAGCTGCAGCCGAAGGTGCAGAAGGAACTCGGCCTGTCCACGACATTCGCGAGCGAGGCGATGCAGACCATCGCGCTGTCGCAGGACGGCCGGCACGTGCGTTACGCGAGCGGCAAGGTGTCCGGCGTGTCCGACGCCGACGTGTCCTCGTACCGGCAATTCCACCGGCAGATGACGCGCTTTGCCGAGCTGCTGAATACCTACCTCAACACGACGCCGCCGCGATTGGGAACGAGCGAGTTCCGCGATCTCGCCACCCTCGCGCGGCTGGGATTCGACCTGCGCAGGCTCGGCCGGGACGAGATGCAGACGTTCCTGCGGCTGGTCGGCATCAACATCCACGACGAAGTCACGGAGCGCTTCGAGAGCCCGCTGCTCCGCGGCGCGCTGAGTTTCGACGCCGTACTCGGGACGCACCTCGGGCCGCGCTCGCCCAACACGATCATGACGTACCTGTACCGCCTCGCAGGGGGGCACGGCCGGCTGTCCGTGCCGCGCGGCGGCATGGGTTCGCTCGCGGAGGATCTGGCGCGGGCGGCGCGGGATGCCGGCGCGACGATTCGCACCGGCACGCCGGTGCGGCGCATCGTCGTGGAGAACGGGCGTGCCGCCGGCGTCGAAACGGCCGCCGGCGAACGCTTCGAGAGCTTCACCATCGTCTCGAACGTCGATCCGAAGCGCACGATCATGGAGCTCGTCGGTGCGCGCCACGTGGAGACGGGGTTTACGCGCCGGATCGACAATATCCGCATGCGCGGCAATGCCGCGAAACTGCACCTGGCGCTGGACGGCCTGCCCGCGATTACGGGGCTCGCGAAGGCGGAGTTCGGCGAACGCCTTGTCATTGCGCCCGACGAGCACTACGTCGAGTGCGCGTTCAACCCGGCGAAATACGGCGAGTCGTCGCCGCAACCCGTCGTGGAGATGACGTTCCCGAGCTTCCGCGATGCCGCGCTCGCGCCCACGGGCAGGCACGTCATGTCCTGCGTGGTGCAGTACGCGCCCTGCGCGCTGAAGGGCGGCTGGACGGATGCGGCCAGGCAGGCATTCGAAAAGGCCTGCATCGAGACCATCGCCCGCTACGCGCCGGGTATCGAGTCGCGCATCAAGGCAAGCGAGTTGCTGACGCCGGCCGATATCGAGCGGGAATTCCATATCACCGGCGGGCACTGGCACCATGGAGAACTGGCGCTGGACCAGTTCATGTTCGTGCGCCCCGTGTGCGGCGCGGCGCAGTACCGGATGCCGCTCGACGGGCTGTATCTCTGCGGCGCGGGCGCGCATCCGGGCGGCGGCGTCAGCGGCGCCGCGGGCCGCAACGCGGCGCGGTTCATACTCCGGGAGCAGTCGGCATGAGCGCGAAGGAAGTCCACCAGGGCCGGCTGCGCACGCCGTTCCATTCGCGGCTCGCCGCGCTCGACACGCTCAATACCTGGCACAACTGGAAAGGCTACACGGTGCCCGACGCGCTGTACTGTGCCGATACCGAGTATTTCGCGATCCGCAATGCGACCGCCGTGTTCGACCTGTCGCCGATGACGAAGTACCGCATAACGGGTCCGGATGCGCTCGTCTACGTCGACCGCCTGGTCACGCGCGACATGCGCAAGATCGCGCCGGGCCGCGTGGCCTACGCGGTCTGGTGCAACGACCAGGGCCAGGTGATCGACGACGGCACGATCTTCCATCTGAAGGAAGGCGAGTACCGGCTGTGTTCGCAGGAGCGCCATTGTGCCTGGCTCATGGATTCGGCGATCGGGCTCGACGTGAGCATCACCGACGAGACGGCAGACGTAGCGGCGCTCGCGGTGCAGGGCCCCACCTCGTTCGCGATCCTGAGCCGTATGGGTATCGAGGGCCTCGGCGACCTCAGGCCTTTCGGGCTCATGCACGTCGACTTCGACGGGTTCGCGCTCATGGTGTCGCGCACGGGATTCACGGGCGACCTCGGCTACGAGCTGTGGACGGCCCCGCAGAACGCCGAGACGCTCTGGGACTACCTGTTCGCCGCCGGTGAAGTCACCGGCATTCGCGCCATGGGCACCGACGCGCTGGAACTGGCGCGCATCGAGGCCGGCTACATCATGGCAAGCATCGATTTCCTGCCGGCGCACGCGACCGTGCGCACGGGCCGCACGCGTTCGCCTTTCGAGCTCGGCCTCGACTGGCTGGTCGATTTCAAGAAGCCGAACTTCAACGGGCGCCGCGCGCTGGCCGAGGAAAAACAGAGCGGCTCGGCCTGGCGGCTGGTGAAACTCGATATCGAGGGCAACAAGCCCGCGCACCACGCCTACATCTTCGCCAGTGCGAAGGGCGGCAGGAACGTCGGCTTCGTCACCTCGGCCGCCTGGTCCCCGGTCTGCAAGCAGAACATTGCCCTGGGGACGGTGCGGATGCCGCATGGCGCTCCCGGTTCGACGCTCTGGGTGGAGATCTTCTACCAGCGGGAAATGCACTGGTCGCGGGTCATGGCAAAAGCCGAAGTCGTCGACAAGCCGTTCTGGTTCCCGACGCGCCGCGGCCTCACGCCACCGGAACTCGTCTAGCCCCGGATCCTGTCAACAGGTATTCGCCGCAGGTGGGCTTCACATAGTCCTGACTTGCTGCAGCGAGGCGCACCCTAAAATACCTGCGTGGACCCGCACCGGGCCCGCGAAAACATTGCAATGTTTGACAGTCCCTACGCGGACTAAAGGAAATCACCATGAAATCCAGCAAATATCTGCTTGCAGCGGGTGCCCTGCTGGCATTAGTCGCATCGCCCGCGCTCGCATACGAGGCCGGCACCTGGGTGCTTCGTGCAGGCGTCGGCGTGGTTGCACCGGATTCGGACAACCTCGTACTCGACCCGGAAACGATCATCGAAGTCGACGACGGCACGAGCCTGACGCTGATGGGCACGTACGTGTTCAATCCGAACTGGGCGTTCGATGTCCTGGCGTCGTGGCCGTTCAATCACGACATCAAGCTCGCCGGCACGAAGATCGCAGAGACCGATCACCTGCCGCCGACGTTCTCGTTGCAGTACCACTTCCTGCCCGATGGCACGATTCAACCGTATGTCGGCGCCGGCCTGAACTACACGACGTTCTTCAGCACGGACGTGGAGCAGGTATTGACCGATCTCACGGGAATCACCGATATCGACCTCGATGATTCGTTCGGCCTTGCACTGCAGCTCGGCGCGGACTGGGCATTCGGCAACCGCTGGCTGCTGAACTTCGATCTGCGCTGGATTGATATCGAGTCCGACCTGACCGCCTCCGACGGCATTACGAGCGAAGAACTCGGCACGGTCAAGATCGATCCGTGGGTCTATTCGATCAATATCGGCTATCGCTTCTGACCAACCCTGTAGGAGCGGGCCTGGGCCCGCGAATGAATCGCGGTTCGAGAACCGCTCCTGCAATTGCTTTCGATGCCCCCTGTAGGAGCGGGCCTGGGCCCGCGAATGGATCGCGGTTCGAGAACCGCTCCTACAACCCCTTCCCGACTACTCCCAGCTATAACGGAACCGCACACCGGCCGTGCGTGGCATGCGGTGCCCGAAGAAGTGCGAGGGCAGGATGCCGCCGTTGTTGTTCTGGCCGTCGTAGGTGAACTCGTCGGTCAGGTTTTCGACGTAGACACCGGCCTGCCAGTTGCCTTCCGAAACGTAGTCGAGGCGGAAGGAGGCAATCAGGTTCGAGTCGATCGTCGTTTCCGGGAACGCGCCCCAGCCGCCGCCGCGTTCACCCTCCCAGAACCCCTCCAGGCTCGCATTCAGCGATCCGCCGCCCAGCGGGAAACTGCCGTTGAGCACGGCTGCGCCAGCCCATTCGGGCGCCCAGAACAGCGGGCGGCCTTCGCAGGCGTCCACCGTTTCGCCGTCGCAGACGCGCTGCACGCCGGTCGCCTCGGTATCGAGCCAGCTCGCCGCGAGGTACAGGTCCCAGTTCTCGTTGAAAGCAACCGTCAACGAACCCTCGAGTCCGGTGCCGTCGACCTGGCCGACGTTCTCGACCGTGTTCGCGCCCGAATCGGTGTCGAAGAAGCTGATCTGCAGGTCCTGGTAGTCGTAGAAGAACCCGGTCAGGCGCAGGTCGGCCTTGCCGTCGGCGAGGGTGCCGTTGTACCCGAACTCGTACGAGTCGACGCTCTCCGGCTCGAACTGCCTGGAGCGATAGCCGTCGGCCTCGCTCAGGTCGGTCTCGCAGCAGCCGACCTGGACGCCATCGGCGTCGACCAGCGAGAAGCTGCCGAAACCGCCGGACTTGAAGCCTTCCGTGTAGCTCGCAAAAACGAGGTGATTGTCGTTGATGCGGTAACGCCCCACCACGCGCATCTGCGTGTCCGACCAACTGTTCGACGAGTTGATCGCACCGTCCGTGCTGAAGAGATAAGCGAAGAAGGGGCCGAGATTGCTCTCCGGGTTCGGCACATTCAGGCTGAAGTCCTTCTTGTCGTCCGTGTAGCGCACGCCGAAGCTCACGTCGAAGCTGTCGGTGAACGCGTAGCTGAGGTCGAGGTACGCCGCCCAGCCCGTGTATTCGCCGATGACGCGGCCGGGTTCCGTGAGCAGGCCGTCCGGGCTCGGCTCCCAGGGGTAGCCGGGATAGAGGTATTCGTAGTAGCTGGCACAGTCGGTGATGCCGTTGTCGGGATAGTACGCGTTGCCGTAGTAGTTGCAGAAGTTGTCCTCGGCGCCGGAGTTCCGGAAAAGCGTGTCGATCTCTTCCTTGTAGAAGGATGCGCCGGCGTACCAGGAGAGGGGGCCGTCGCTGTTGGAGACGAGGCGGAACTCCTGCTGGAAATAGTCGCCGGTCTGGTCCTGCTGGTAGTTGTTGATGTTCAGCGGCGTGCCGTCGTAATCCTCGGTGTAGAAGAAGTCGTGGTCCTTGTAACCCGTGATGGACGTGAGTGTGAACGCATCCATCTCGTAGTCGATCCGTGCGCCCAGGGTCAGGATGTCCGAATCGTCGGCTTCGCCGAACGACTGGTCGGAATCCGCATCGCGCTCGCCGCCCGCGGGAATGATCGCGTCGCCGAATACGCCGAGCAGCGTGTCCCAGTAATCGCCCTGCGTGACGGCACGGTATACCGAGCCCGACTGCTCGCGGGTCTCATACTCGACCCAGGTGTTGATGGCCAGCTGGTTCTTCTCGAAAGCCGTCGACCAGCGCACGCCCTGCTTGTCGTGTTCGATGAGATCCGAGTCCGTGGCGAAGTTGTAGACGAAGCCGTCTTCCTGCGAGTGGTAGCCGGCCAGCCGCATCGCGAAGGAGTCGGTCATCGGGATATTGAATGCGCCTTCGACCGTCAGGCGGCCGCGCTCGCCGGCGTCGACATCGACGTAACCCGAATAGCCGCCATCGATATCGGCCCTGCGCGTGTGCACGCTGATCGCGCCGCCGATGGAGTTACGGCCGAACAGGAAGCCCTGCGGGCCGCGCAGCACCTCGGAGCGATCGACGTCGTACATGCTCGTCACGGCCGAGCCGTTGCGCCCTTCGTAAAGCTCGTTCTTGAAAATGGCAGCCGATGGGTCGCCGCCCACACCGAAGTCCTGCGTTCGCACGCCACGGATACTGACGGCGTCGATGAAGCTGTCCTGGCTGTTGCCGGTGATCCCGGGCGTGAAGGAAATGAGGTCCTTGACGTCATCGAGGTTTACGCGTTCCGTGAAGTCGCCGGTGAGCGCGGTAATCGCCAGCGGGACTTCCTGCAGCGATTCCGCGCGTTTCGTCGCGGTGACGATGATTTCCTCCAGCTGTTGCGACTGCACGGGCAGGCTGGTGGCGAGTAACGCGGCCGACACGGCCGTGGCGACTGCCGAACGCTGTGGATAAAGGCTGGATTGATTTGTCTTGCTGCGCTTCATAACTCCCCCTGGATGCGTCCGGTTGGGCGGTACGGAATGGCAATTGCTCGTGCGGTCAAATTTAGCAAATTATTGCGGCAGACCCTAACGAAAATTCAGTCCGCAAAATCGCGGATCTCGAGGCCGTTTTGTTCGAGCACCTTTCTCATCGGTTGCAGTTGCCGCTCGTACTTTCGCCAGCGTCCGATCGACCGCGTATGTGCGGGTTCGCGCACCTGTACCGCGCTCGCCGTCGATACGGCCTGCTTCTGTTCGTGAAAGCGCAGGCATGCGTCCTCCCATGGCAATCCGAGGAATTCGACGAGGCGCCGCGCGTTGGGCTCGAGGTCGGAAACCGTCTCCTCGTAGGCGATGTCGAGGAAGCGCCCGGGGAAGCGTTCGCGCCACGCGTCCATCAAGCGGCGGTAGCGGACGTGATGTCGTGCCATCTCCTCGAGATCGTAGGAGTGCAGGTAGGCGTCCGCGAACAGCTGCTTGTAGCTCGCAAAGCACGCGTCCATCGGATCGCGCATGAGGTGCACGATCTTCGCGTTCGGCAGCGCCTTGAGGATCATCGGGATATAGAAGTAGTTCTGCGGCAGCTTGTCCACGAAGCGGGGCGTGTCACCCTGGACCCGCCGGGTGGACTCCATGTAGACGGTCCCGACCTTCGCGCAGTCCAGCCCGAGTGCCGCCTCGAACAGCTGCTTCGAAAACCGTCTCGGGTCCGTGTGCTCGGCCAGGCGGCGCACGGCCAGCCCGAACTGCTGCAGCTCGCCGGCGGAATGCACCTGCGAATGACTGGTAATGATGCGCTCGATGAGGGTCGTGCCCGTGCGCGGCTGCCCGAGCACGAAGATCGGCGCGTCCGCCGGGTTGCCCTGCGATCCGTCGTCGACCCAGGCCGCGGTGAATCGCTCCTCGAGGAACGCGAACATCTCGATCTCGGCGGCCTCGTCGTATTCCACCGTCGCGCGGCGCACCGTCGCACCGCGGTGAAAAGCCTCGAACGCTTCGTCCCACGCCTGCAGGTCCTCGAGCTCCTTGCCGATCGCATAGTGGTAGAAGGCTTCCAGCCGCGGGTGCTGCTCGCGGGATGCGAGCAACGTGCGCATCTGCTCGACGTGTGCGCGGTCCCGGGCCTTGCGCGCGGTCGCGAGGACCCAGTGGGCCTGCGGGTTGTTTTCATCGATGGCGATGATGTCCCGGAGCACGCCCACGGCAGTGTCGGTTTCGCCGTGGTAGACGAGGTTATTGGCGAAGTTCAGCAGGTAGGGTGGGTGATCCGGTTTTGCCGCGATGGCTTTGCCGTACCAGTCGCGCGCACTGCCGTGTTCGCCCATGCGCGTGTAGATGGTGCCGACGAGGTCGCAGACCATCGGGTCGTCCGGGTTGGCTCGGGCCACCTCCTCGAGCGCGGCATCCGCGCGATTCAGCTGGCCGTCGCCGATGAACAGCTTGGCAAGCTGGGCCCATGCCGCCGCGTGGCCGGGCTGCAGCCGGGTCACGGAGCCGAACGCACTGAGCGCGGTGCGCCGGTCGTGCATCTCCAGCGCCACGAGGCCGACGAGGAAGTGGCCTTCGACGAGATCGGGCTGCAGGCCCAGGGCCTGGCGGCAATACTCGCCCGCCTGCTGGATTTGCCCGCGGGTCAGCGCCTGGAAGCCCCTGCGCAGCAGTTGCTGGAGCTGCGCGGTCTTCGCCGCGGTCGGTTTCATGGCCATACGGGGGCGATGATGGCCTCAGCCGAGGGCGATATCGAAGCGATGCAGCGGCAGCCCGGTCGCTTCGTCCTCGACCGCCGACGTAATGAGCAGGGGGCGCAGCTTCCCGGGCGTGCCCCGCATGACAATGTCGTGCTCGATGAGCGGGTCGCCCTCGAAATACATCTGCGTCGTGAGGCTGCCGGCGCTTTCATGCGCGACCTTGAAGTGGATGTGGCGCGGGCGCATGCCGGAGTCCCCCATCGCCGAGAGCGGGTAGGGCGCGGGCCGGATCGTGCGAAAGCCGTAGCGGCCGTCCGCATCGGTATGGGTGATGCCGATGCCCTGGAAGTTCGGGTCGAGCGGCGCGGGGTTCTTGTCATCGGGGTGCGCGTAGCGGCCCCAGTGGTTGGTCTGCCAGATATCCACCCGGGCGTTCGCCAGCGGCTTGCCCGCCAGGTCCGTAACGCGGCCGCGCACGAGTATCGTGTCGCCGGCGGCCCGCTCGGTATGCCCTTCCAGCAGCGTAAGGTCGACGTCGGTCTCGGCGTGCGGCTCGGGCGGATAGAAGGGACCCTCGGTCTGCGCCGGCGTCTTCACCAGTGCGCTTGCGATGCCGGGACCGAATAATGCCGCGCCGCCCGCGATCGAGCCCAGCTGTTTCGCGACCGTGCGGCGCGAGTATGTCGTGTTCGTCTTCCTGGCCGGCATCGGCGTACCCCCATTGATGACTCTGACAATGCTGGCGCCAACTATAGCAGCGCGGCGCTGCGGATTATCGACATTGACCTTGCAGCGACGGTGGCCGAAGCTTGCGACCCATGCGGAACAAGGCGGCAACAGCCATGCGGCGCACCGACAATCATCCCGACAGTTACTACGTGGCCACCGCGAAGGGGATGCACGAGTATCCCGAACTCGCGGGCGCCGAGCGTGCCGACGTCTGCGTCATCGGCGGGGGATTCACCGGCGTGTCGGCGGCGCTGAACCTCGCCGAGCAGGGCCTCGACGTGGTCTTGCTCGAGGCCGAGCGCCTGGGCTTCGGCGCGTCGGGGCGTTGCGGAGGACTGATCGGCAGCGGCCAGCGCAAGGACGTGCTCGAGATGGAGCAGCTGTACGGCCTGGAGCGCTCGCGGCAGTTATGGGATTTCGCCGAGGCCGCCAAGGACGAGATTCGCAGCCGCGTGGCACGGCACGCCATCCAGTGCGACCTGCAGAAGGGCCAGCTCGTCGGTGTGCACAAGCGCAGCTATTGCGACTGGCCGCAGGAGCTCGCGGACGCGCTGGCGGAGCGCTACGACTACCCGCACTGCCGCCCGCTCGACGCGACAGAAGCACAGGAGTTGGTCGCGACACCGACGTTTCTCGGCGGTTTGTGGGATGCCGAAGCCATGGTGCTGCACCCGCTGAACTACGTGCTCGGTCTCGCGCGCGCGGCCCGCGAGGCCGGCGTCAGGATCTACGAGAACACGCGAGTGTCGCGCTACACGCGTCGCGACCCGGCGCAGGTCCGCACGCGGCACGGCAGCGTGACCGCGTCGTTCGTCGTGCTGGCCTGCAACGGTTACCTCGGCAACCTGGAACGGCGCGTCGCCGGCAAGATAATGCCGATCAACAACTTCATGATCGCCACGGAACCGCTGGGCGAGGATCGCTGCAGGGAGTTGATCGACGGCCGCTTCGGGGTGCACGACACCCGGTTCGTGGTCAACTACTTCCGGATCTCCGACGACCACCGGCTGCTGTTCGGCGGCGGCGAGAACTACCGCCCCGGCTTTCCGCGCGACATCGAGAATTTCGTGCGGCCCTACCTGTTGCGGATCTTTCCGCAGCTTGCCGATGCGGGCATCGACTACGACTGGGGCGGCACCCTGTCGGTCACCGTCAACCGCATGCCGCACTTCGGCCGTCTCGAGCCGAACGTGTATTTCGCGCAAGGCTATTCGGGCCACGGCATTTCGACCGCCTGTTTCGCGGGCAAGGTGATCGCCGAGGCTATCGCCGGCAAGGCGGAGCGGTTCGACGCAATGGCCGCCATACCGATCCACGCGTTTCCCGGGGGGACCCTGCTGCGCTACCCCGGGATGGTGCTCGGGATGATGTATTATTCGATGATCGATCGGATTTGATTCGAACCATGCTTACGAACGTCGTCCTCGCAGCCCTGGCGGCAATGGGCATGATGCAGGCAGACGAGGGCGGACTCATCGAGGAGTTCGACGCGTCGCTGCCGCGCACCGGCTTCCTCAATATCTCGATGACGCCGGCGGAACTTCTCGGCGAGGAAGCGGCAAGCAGCCTGAATCACATCCTGCTCGCCGACCAGAAGATCGAGTGGCGGATGTACGTGCCGCAAGGCTACGACGCTGCGACGCCACCCGGCGTGCTGGTGTTCGTCTCGTCGATCGACTGGGGCGGCATCCCCGCCGAGTGGCAGCCGGTGATGGACGCTCACAATCTCATCTGGATAAGCCCGAGCCGGGCGGGCGGGTCCGCGCCGGTGCAGGAACGCGTCATCAAGTCGATCATCGCGCCGCGTGCCGCCGGCGTCGACTACGTCATCAACGACCAGCGTGTCTTCATCGCCGGGTTCTCGGACGGCGGCAAGGTCGCGAACCTGGTGCAGGCGGCAGACCCGGTCACGTTCAAGGGCGGGATCTATATCTGCGGGGCGCTGTTCTGGGGCGACAGGACGCCGGCCGGGCTCGACCTGATGCGCAGCAACCGTCACGTGTTCGTGCGCGGCTGTTTCGATCCCAAGGAGCGGCAAGTGAAAAGCGTGTACGACGATTACCGCGCGGCGGGGTTCGAGGACACGCGCCTCATCACCGTGCAGACACGCCGGCAACGCCTGCCGCAGCCGCAAATCCTGGACCAGGCGATCCGCTACCTGGACGGCAAGGCGGTCGAAGCGGCGAACGAGTGATCGATCGCGGGCCGAGGCCCGCTCCTGCAGGACAGCGACGGGATCGCGATGATTTTGTAGGAGCGGTTCTCGAACCGCGAGTGGTTCGCGGCCGGGATCGTTCGCGGGCCCAGGCCCGCTCCCGCAGAACCGCGATCGCGCTAGTCGCGCGGACGATCCGGGTGCGTGATCTCCAGCATGTATTGCGCGGCCGCCGCGACTTCCTCGTCCGAGAAACGGCCGTCGAGGCCGTGTGCGGGCATGTCGAAGTAGCC
>DATIUU010000295.1:0-14453 GCA_035466635.1 Woeseiaceae bacterium | reverse complement strand
GGCACGATCGACTGGACGCGGCCCGCCACGACCTCGTCGGGGACGGCATCCAGCGTCAGGTCCACCCGCGCGTTTTCGTCGAGCCGCGCAATGTAGGTCTGCGGGATGCGGAAATCGAAGCGCAGCCCTTCCGTGGCAACGAGCTCCACCAGTCCGTCCCCGGGGTTCACCCACTCACCGACCTGCGCGAGCCGCTGGCTCACGACGCCGGTGAACGGCGCGCGCACGTCGTGGCGGCGCACCACGGCCGCCTGCTGTCGCGCCGCGGCGGCGGCCGCCTCGAGCGCGGCCTCGTTGCGCGTGACTTCGGCGCGCAACGACTTGATCTCGGTCTCCGCGATGCCGCGTTGCGGCCCGACGCGTTCGGCTTCCGCCAGGCGGCGGCGGGCATCCTCGAGCGCGATGCGGGCCTGGGTTTCCTCGGCGACCGCCCGCTCCAGCGTCAGGCGTGCCAGTTCGCTGTCCAGTGTCACCAGTGCGTTGCCCTTGTCGACCTGGTCCCCCGCGTCGACGTGCGTTGCCTCGACGAGGCCGCCGATGGACGGCGACAGTATCGCCGACTGCGGCGACGTGACCGTGCCGCTGACGTTGACGATCTGCACGACCGGCCGCTGCTCGGATCTGGCGATTTCGACGGGCGATGCGGCGAGCGCGGCCGGCAGATTGCAGGCGCAAACCAGGGCGACTGCGTGAAAGGCGTGAATGACTCGTTTCATGACCCGCCGAAGTGTCGCCCCGCGGCCACTGAAGCGCAACCGAAACCGCGGCCGTTTCGCCATCGCCTGCCTGCCCCGGCGACGTCAGGTCAGAGCGGGAATTCTGCGAACAGGAGCGCAACCAGGTTGTTGATCGTCTCGTCGGGATTATCCGTCATCGCCGACGTGACGCGGTCCTGCGCCACACCTTCCCAGAGCAAACGGTTGCTGCGACGATCCACGACGTGCACGACGAGCGTGCCTTCGCTGATCCGTTCTCCGGGGGAAAATGTCGCCCGGTAGCCCGTCCATGCAGCGTAGTTCTGAACCTGCATGACAAAGACCGGCATGTTGGACGCCCCCATGCCGCTCTGGATGTTCGCAAAGAAGTTAACGAGGACGTCTGGGTTGTTGCTGACGAACTGCAAGCCGCGCGCCTTGAGTTCCCGGGTCGTGGCCGCCGACAGCCGGACGCTCAGCATTGATCGGCCCGCGGACCCGTCGGTGCCGAGCGTCGGCATGAAGCCGAAGGTACGAATCGCTGAAAAATCGGCGCGGGGATCGGCGCTGACGCGCAATTCCGGGCCGGCGGCGCAACCGGCAAGGGCCCCCGACAGCAGCAGCAACGTGGAGGCCAGGATTGTGCGGCGATTCAAGACCGTACTCCGTCAGCACTACACATATCAGTCGGCGATCCCGTCGGTGAGCAGCGTGTCCAGCCCCTCCCGGACTATCTGGCCCCAGCGCCGTCCGAGCCTGCGAATCTCGGCCGCATTCGTGACCGGATTCGACTCGATCATTTCTGCCTGCCGCCCGGCGGCCCGGCGATCGATGGCACGCAGGTAGATCGTGTTGCTCATGGAGCCGCGAATTTCCAGTACCAACGTGCCTTCGCCCACCATGTCAATGAAGATGCGGGGCCGGGTACGGGCTTGTGGCGGTACCCTCGACACCACGTCCAGGAGAGCGACGCCGACCTTGATGACATCGGGGCCGGGTTCTTCGACGACGGTGAAGACAGTGCTGCGAGAAACCTCGTCGGCGAACGCGGCGCTGATTTCCGCTTCGAAAAACGCTTTGGTTTCCTCGTCGAGCTGAAACTCGTGCAGCTGCGGACCGCGAGCCCGCGTCGACCGTCGTACCGCCGTCGTCGGGTCGGAGGGCTCAACCTCCCGGTACGAAATGCCCACCGGAACGAACATGACCTTCTGGAATCCGCGCAAGTCGATGTCGGGACTCGCCCAGACACTGTCCATCACCGTGTTGTCGACCCGCTTCAGACCGTCGAACGAAACCTGGGCATCTTCTCCTGATTGCAGCGTGGGTGCGGGTGATCCCGCGCATGCCGCGATGGCGCATGCCAGTACGAGTATCAGCGAAAATCTCGATATCATCTTCATATTCCCCGGAAAAGAGTGGCTGCGTTCGGAGCCGTTATAGTCACAGCCTTTGTTATTATCCAACGAAAGAATTAACATCCCGGCGACCGGCCGGCCCGCGTCAGAAGCAATGATAATACGCAAGTTGGTTCGAGTCAGGCCAGCTTTATTCAAGGATTCCTACTATGCATGAGTCACATGTTCGTCGTGTTACAGCAGCTATCGCTTTGGTTGCCGTCTCCCTGCTTGCGTCAGCCTGCAGCAGCGGGCCGCGAATCATCACAAACAGTGCGCCCGATTTCAGCGTGGCGAACTACAGGACGTTCGGGTTCTTCCAGCCGTTGAGTACGGACCGCGGCAACGTTCGGTCGCTCGAGAGCAACCAGCTGATTGCGTCGGCGTCGCGCGAGCTCGAGAACGCGGGGCTGCGGCGCGATGACGCCAACCCCGACCTGCTGGTGAATTTCGTGATCTCGACGCGGGAGACGCTGCAGTCCCGGCCTTCCAGCAGCGTTGGCGTCCATCACGGCATGGGTCGATACGGCACCTGGGGTGGCTACAGCATGAGCATGTCGACGACGGAGGTCGTACAACAGACCGAGGGCACACTGGGTGTGGACCTGGTCGATCGTGCCCGTAACGAGCTGGTCTGGGAAGGCGCCGCGACGGCCCGTATAACCAACCAGATGAGGGAGAACCGGGACCAGGTGCTCGACGACGCGATCGCCGACATCTTCGCCCGGTTCCCCTGATCCCGCTCAGCGCTTGCCGGGCAGCGGCTCGCTGCCCGAATCCTTTGCGGAAAGCCGGAAGGCGTCAACGACGAACACCGCTGCGACCCCGTACAGCGTGGCCAGTGCAAACATCAGCAGCCGCGACCAGAAGGCCACGTTCGCGCTGCTGCCACTGGCGCTGTCCATGACCGCTGGCGCGAGGATGACGATCATCGTGAGGTAGGCATACGACCAGGTAGCGGCGTCGGGATGCAGGCCTTTGCCCCGGAATATTTTTGGTCCGAACACGAGGCCGGCCAGGGCGATGAGCAGTGCGTACAAGGACAACTCCGGCGCCACGCTAAGCACGTTCCAGCCGATGATGGCGCCGATGCCGCCGATGATCGTCGACAGGATGAGGGAGCGGCCCGCGAACCTTGCGCCCTCATTCGTCGCCTGCTGCCCCATCGACGCGACCTTGATCATCACCGGGATGTACGAGGTGCTGGCGCCGGAGAGCATGAACCAGAACGCGACCGGGAACACGATGACAGTGGAACGCAGGGCGCTCCAGCGTGCCTCCTCCGGATCCGGCGCGCCGGCCGCCTGCGCCCCGGCAGGTGCCGGAAAGCCGCCCGCTTTCGAGTCGGGCAACAGCGCATGCGCTATCCAGACGAAGACGACGCCGATCGTGGCGTTCATGATGAGCCCGCGGACCAGCATCAGTGTCGCATCCACGTTGACCGAACCGACGGCGGTGCTGAGCGCGATGCCGACGGTGACGAACGTTCCGAGCACCGGCGAGCCGCCTTTCGCCGTGAAGTAGAAGCTCCAGTAGAGGGCGAGCAGGAGCAGCAGGAGCCCCACGAGCGGATAGTCGAGCAGCCACGGCAACAGCAGGAGGCTCGCGTACATCGACAGCGTCATGGCCGCGAGAAACTTGATGCCCGTCTTGAGCGAGAGTGCCGGCAGCGGCAGCGCGAGGATGAAGAGTGTCATGACCGGCGCGATGAACGAGAGATCCCAGGCGACGGCCTGCGATACCCACATCGACAATGCAGTGCCCAGAGCCAGGCGCAGTATCCGGACGTGGGCGATCTGCATACGAGCTGTCAGCGCAGGTACGTGAGGATGCTCACGAGACGCATCTTCAGCCATGCAATCGAGTTGAACAGGAAGCCGCCGCCGGTGTAGACGACGACCGAGGCCTGCGCGCCGACGCGTATTCCACGACGCTCTTCCGCATCGGGTAACTCGAAGTCGACCAGCACCGAAAAGCGCTGCGAGTCGCGCAGCCACTGCCGGTCGTTGCTGATCGTCGGCAGGCTGCCGAGCGGTGCGGAATCGACCTTGACCCCGAACCCGGTCGTGCGGATCGTACCCGCGACGACTCTGCCGGGCAGCGCATCGAAGACGATGTCGACCTCGTCGCCGGGCTTGATGTTGCCGAGGTTGTTCTCGGTAAAGTCGGCCTGCACCCAGATGTTCGCCGATGTCAGGAACGTCATCAGCGGTGCGCCAGCCTGCGCGAAATTGCCGCGATCGACGCGCACGTCGGTGACCACGCCCTGCTCCGGCGCCTGCACCGCCGTTCGCGACAGGTTCAGTTCCGCCTGCTCCAGGTTGGCCTGCGCCTGCAGTATGCGGAAGTTCGCGTCGCCGGTTTCGCCGAGATTCTGGCGAGCCTGCTCGAGGTTGGCTTCGGCGGCCCGCACCGAGGCCTGTGCGGCGGTGTACGACGCTTCCGACATCTCGACGCGGCGATCGGAGATTGCGCCGGGGTCTTCCTGCTTGATACGCCGCAGCCGGACCACGTCCTGCTCCGCTTTCAACAGGTTCGCTCTTGCCGATACGACCTGCGCCTCCGCGGCATCGATACTCGCCGTGGAAGCGCCCGTCGCCTGCCTGGCCGACTGCAGGTTCGCCCTGGCGGCAGCGACGGCGAGTTCGTAGCTGTCGCGGTCGATCTCGAACAGCAGGTCGCCCGCTGCGACGAACTGGTTGCTCCTGACCGCGACGTTGGTAACGATGCCGGATACCTGCGGCGCGATGGGCACGACGATGGCGTTGACCCGTGCCTGTGTCGTGTACGGCGTGATCCGGTCGGCGATCACGTAATAGACCAGCAGCACGCCGCAGAGCGCGAGGATGATCAGCGTCCATTTGCGCACCGGGTCCGGCGCCGGCGTGGCGCGCGACGCCGGTGACTGGTCCGTGGTCTCTTTAGCGGTTTCGTCCGTCATCTGATCCTCTCATCGTCTCGCCGGGGGATCGTCGAGCACGTCGCCCCAGTTCGTACGGTCCTCCATCTGCTGCCGCGTCTCGTCGTCGATATAGGTCGCCGGACCCCCGGGCTGCCAGCCGCCACCGAGGCTGCGGTACAGGGCCACGAAGCTGCGCATCACGTTACCCCGGTTCGTCGCGTAGCGTTGCTGTTGCGCGAACAGGGCCTGCTGCGAATCCAGGACGCGCTGGTAGTCGGCGAATCCCTCCTGGTAGCGCAGCAGCGAGAGCTCTGCGGCGCGCCGCGCCGTCTGCACGCTCTCGGCGAGGATCCGGTCCTGCTTGCGCGTGCCGGCGAGCGCCGCCAGCGCGTCTTCCACTTCGCGGTAGGCCTGGATCACGGTCTCGCGGTACGCGAGCAAAGCCTGCTGCAGGCGCGCATCCTCGACGCGCACGTTGTTGCGGATGCGGCCGTAATTCAGGAACGGCCAGACGAACTGCGGGCCGATGGAGTAGCCGATACTCTCGGCGCTGAACAGCTGCTCCACGCCGCTTTCACCCGAGCTCGTCGAACTCGAACCCTCCGATGTCGTTACGCCGATGGCGCCGGCGAGCGAAAAGCTCGGATAGAGGTTGGCCTGCGCCACCCCCACCAGCGCGTTCTGCGCCAGCGCCTGCAGCTCGGCCCGCCTTACATCCGGGCGCTGGCGTAACAGGTCCGCGGGAACTCCCGTCGCCATGGATTCGGGAATCGCCGGCAGGCTGCCCTCACCCCCCAGGATGTCGTCGACGCTGCCGGGCGTGCGCCCCAGCAATACCGCGAGCGCGTTCCTGAGCTGCTGCAGTGTCGTCTCGAGGTCCGGGATAACCGCGGCCGTACCCAGCAACTGGGTCTTCGCCTGCAGCGCGTCCAGTTCCGAGCTCGAGCCGTTGCGGTACAGGAGTTCGGCGATGTCGTAGCTGCGTTCCTGGATGGTGTAGCTCTCCTTGGCGAGCCGCAGTTGCTCCTGCGTCGCGCGGATCAGCGCATACACGTCGGCGACCTGCGCGGTCAACAGCACCAGCGCTTCGTCGTAGCTTGCGACGGACGCCAGCAGCCCGGCGTCGGCCGCCTCGACGCCGCGCCGGAAGCGGCCCCAGAAATCGATCTCCCAGACCACGCTCGCGCCGAGGTTGAACTCGGTGAAATTGGTATCCGTCGTGCCGGTATTCGGCGTGGTCTCACTCGCGCCGATGGCCGAGATGTTGCCCGCCAGCACCTGCTGCTGGGGGTACTTGTTGCCGACGGCGATGTTCAGTCGCGCCTGCGCTTCCAGTACGCGCAGGCCGGCGACTTCCAGGCTGTCGTTCTCGCGCCGGGCGGTCGCAATCAGTTCGTCGAGGGCGGGGTCCTCGAGTACCCGCCACCACTCCTCGAGCCGCGCGGCATAGGTCGGATAGGAGTCGAATTCGGCGTCGAGCCAGGCGGGATTGGCGGGCACCTCCGGGCGCACGAAATCCGGCCCGACCGGCGCACAGCCCGCGAGCAGCAGTGCGCAGGCGACCGGCAGCAGCCCGGCCAGGCCGCGCGGCGCCGTCTCAGGCGGGATCTGCGGCGGGCCCGGGTGCATCCGGCGCCATCCAGGCAATCAGGAGTTCGTAGCCGAGCGCGAGCACGACCGCGCCGATGAACAGCCCGACGATGCCCGACATGATCGCGCCGCCGATCGCGCCGATCAGGATCACCAGCATCGGTGTCTCGAGGCCACGGCCGAGCAGCATGGGCTTCAGGACCCCGTCGAGGAAACTGACGACGAATGAGTACACCAGGAAGCTCGTCGCGGGAACGGGCTCCGCCACGGAGAAGTACCAGAAGGCGATCGGACCGAGGACCAGGATCGGCGGCAGCTGCACGATCGCGACCACCAGCACGGCGCCGGCCCAGATGCCCGCCATCGGGATGCCGGCGACCACCAGCCCCACGGCGGCGGCCAGTGCCTGGATGACCGCGACGCCGAGCACGCCCTTGACCACACTGCGGATGGTGGAGATCGACATGTCGGTGAAGCGGTCGCCGTTTGCGGTACCCACGAGGCTCGTCATGATCTGGCGCGACGCCGAGTAGCCGCCCCTCGCCTGCAACAACAACGCCGCGGCGATGATCGTCGACACCACGAACTGCAGGACCCCGACGAGCGAGCCGGTGGCGAAGTTGAACACCCGGTGCCCCAGCGCGCGGAGCTGTTCCTCGTACAGCATGGCCGTGGCCTGCAGGTTCGCTGCCGCACCCGACCATATTTCGTAGGTCTTCTCGCCGATGACCGGCCAGTCGGCAACGTCCGGACTGGGCGGAGGTACCGTCAGGGTGCCGGCCCGCAGGTCCTGCCCGAGCGTCTTCAGGCCGCCGAACGTCGACTCGCCCAGTATCCAGGTGGGCAACAGGATGATCGTAAGGCCGATCAGGGCGAAGATCACGGCCGAAGTTTTCTCGCGTCCGCCGATCCTCGCCGCGAGTGACACGTGCAACGGGTAAACCGCCACCGCGATGATGACCGCCCAGACCACGATGCCGATAAACGGCTTGACGATGTTGAAACACCAGAAAACGAGCACCATCAGGGCGCCTATCTGCAGGAACGATGCCATGGCATTTGCCAGGAATTTCTGATCGACCTTCGAACTGTCTGCGCTCGTCACGAGTTTCTCCCGGTTACCCAGTGCCATGCCTTTCAGTGTGGCCGATGTTTCCCGAATCCCTGCCATACGTGCTGCACGATGGAGAACATCAGTGCCGTCGACCAGCCGACCAGGAGGAGGCCGTTCAGGGCCTGTATGCCGCTCAGCAGCCGGTACACTTCGCTGAGAACGATATCGCCGTAGCCCAGGGTGGTGAAGGTGACGAAGGAAAAATACACGGCCGCCTCGAAGTTCGCGAGTTCGCCGACGGGTATCAGTGCCTTGTAAGCGATGGCCCAGATGATTATTTGCACGACATGCAGGAAGACGAGGAATACGGCGGCCGACGTCAGCGCCGCGAGTACGCGTCGCGAACCCCGCTTGCCCTCTTCGTTCAGGAACCGGGTGGCGAGAAAACGAACGAGCGCGGTCGTGCCCAGTGCGTGGATGACGACGGTCACGGCGATGAGCCCGGCACCGATCAGGCTCAGCTTCAGCATGTCAGCTGCCTGTCAGCGTCAGACAGGGCATCTGGCAGCACGCTCTGCTGCTGCCGGGAACGGATCGTCATTAAGGCCCTTGCTTGTTGGCATTATTCTTAGAAGGCGGGCGACCATTCTAGCGTCATCCGTTATGCTTGTCCCATGCTCATACGGTGGCTGCCGCTATTGATCGCACTGGTGCCGCTCGCCGGCGTGCACCTCGCCTACCTCATCGCGGTGGAGTACGGCTACCTGCAGCCCTGCATCCCGTATCTCGAGGGATGTACGTCGATCAGCGGCACGGGCCGGTATCCGCCTGCGAGCTTCCTGTTCAAGGCCATCCAGATGGCCATGGCGGTCGCACTGCCCGTATTCTGGTACTTCTCGGTCAAGTGGCTGCGGGCGCTGGACCCTGGCTGGCACGGCCATGCCGTGTGGTCGATATTCGTGAGCGGCGCCGTGGGCGCAATCGCGCTGATCGTCTACGTGACCTTCCTCGGCACCCAGGAGCCTATCTACGAGTTCATGCGGCGCTTCGGCATCTACTTCTATTTCCTCGGCACCGTGCTCGCGCAGTTGTTCCTCGCCGTGTCGTTCCGTGGCATCTGCAAGGGGCTCGGGGATCGCGCGCTCAGCCGCATGGCGTTGCTGATGCTGGTGTTGTGCCTGATGCCATTTGCGCTGGGGTTACTCAACCTGGCGCAAAAAGCGCTCCTGCCCTACGAGACCGCCGATTCGCTGGAGAACAGCATCGAGTGGTTCGCCTCGCTGCTGATGCAGGCGTATTTCTTCGTCGTGTACCTGGCGTGGCGGCGGACGGGGCTCGCCGTATCGGTCTTTGCGGCCCCTCCCCCGAGGGTCCGCTGAAGGGGGTCAGGAGGCGGTCCTGGTGGCGCCGGCCGCAGGCATGTCCTCGTCGTCGTCGGAATCGGGAGCGAACGAGTAGTCCAGCACGCCGGTCGCGATCAGGTCGGTGGACGCCTGAGCGACGGAGAGCTCCGTCTCCACTTCGCGGAGCTTGGCCTCCGAGCGCACGCTTTCCTCGGCGCGCTGCGAGAGTTCGGCCCGCAGTTCGCGGGTCTTGAGCACCGAGTCCCGCAGGTCTTTCTTGAGTTCCTCGACGTGGCGTTGCTGGTGGGTGATGACCTTGTCGCGCTTCTCGATCTGCTCGTTGGCGGCTTCCAGGTCTTTCTCGAACTGGTCGGCACTTTGCCTGACCTGCCCGAGCTCGTTCTGCGCGATGCGCAGTTCGGCCTCGAGCGAACGGATCCGGTCGTCTCGCGGGTCCCGCTTGCTGGCCCGCGTCCGCGAGCCTATCCGGGAACTGATCGATGACAGGACCCACCCGAGCAGGAAGGCCCCGACGGTCATCAGGATCAGGTTCTGCGGAAGCTCGAAAAACATCGGCTTATCATCATTCGCTTTGGGGGATTAGAAAAGGACCGAGTTCTCAGTCTGTACAGGGCCGGACGCGTTCCCGCCCACGGGCCGGGCCCGTTTCGAGCCCGGGCCGCACGGAAAAAACAGGTCACAAATGCTCTTATTAACAACTACCTACCAGATTTTCTTCAGGTAAAAAAGCGCCCGATGGCCCGGGCGCGCTGTCAGCGCCGGCACCAGTACCTGACCCCTTCGCCGTCGAGAAATGCCTCGGCATTAATGCCTGCGAGCATCGCCAGCGTACTGAGCATGCCGGCCTGGGTGCAGGTATCGGCCGCGACGGTGACCGAGCGGGGGGCAGCCTCGACCGGCCAGCCGCTTTGCGGATCGAGGATGTGGCTGTAACGCACACCGTCTTTGAGCAGGAATCGGCGCGAGTCGCCGCTCGTCGCAAGGGCACCGGTGCGTATCTCCAGCACCGGCCCTGCCCCGCGCTCGTCCCCCGCGACCGGCTCGATGCCGACCCGCCACGCGTGGCGCTCGCGCGGCACCCGGGTGACCGCGAGGTCGCCGCCGAAGTTCACCAGGGCACTGCACGGCGTGGCCTCCGCGAGCCGGCCGGCGACCCGGTCGACGGCGTATTCCTTGCCGATGCCGCCGAGGTCGATCTGCATTCCCGGCCGCAGGGCCAGGAACGGCCGCTGCCAGCGGACCTTGTCCCAGCCGACCCGCTCGAGCTCGCCCGCGACGGCCTCCGCGGCGGGGATCCGGTCGCTGCCGTCGAACGTCCATACCTCGCGCAGCACGCCGGACGTGATGTCGAAGCGCCCGCCACTCAGGGTGTGGAGCGTTGCGGCAAAGTCGAGCATCGACGCGGTCTCCTCGTCGACCTCGACCGGTGCGCCGCGTGACGCATTGATGCGCCCGACGATGTTGCCCGGCACGTAGCGGCTGAACTTGCCCTCGATGCGCCAGGCCTCGTCTGCGGCAAGCCGGGCGAGCCGTGCCGCCTCGCCGCGGTCATCGGACTCGATCAGGATCTCGCACGGGCTGGCCATGGCGTCGAAGCGAGCGACGAGACAGTCCTGCCCCGGCTCGACCAGCACCGCGCGCGGCGCTCCACGGCTGGCCACGGTCGCTACCTGGCGAAGTGGTAGCTGAATTGCACGATGATCGCGTCGAGATCCGGGTAAGTCTCCCTGCCCACCTGGTTGCCGAACAGCAGGTCACCGGGGATCGAGCCGCTCTGCCGGTAGAGTTCCGCGCGCACGCTCATCTCGCTGCCGCCGCGGGTTTTCCAGCCGACCTTGAGGCCCGCCGTAATGGCGTCGAAACTGCCGAGGCGATAATCCGCGGAGGCGAACGGCGGCAGCTCGACGCCGTCGACGAGGCTTATCGTGTAGAAATCGGCCTCGGACTGCGTGTAGAACCGCAGGTGCGGTTCGAGATAGCTGCGCTCGCCGAGCGGCCAGCGCAGCCGCATGTCCAGCGTGTGCGAGTCGATGTCCCAGTCGTCGGTCATGTAGCGGTACGAGGCGTCGAGCACCTTGCCGCCCATGTAGTACTTGGCCTGGGTATAAAAGCTGTGCTTGGTGCGGTCATCGGGACGGTTCTCGAAACGGAATTCGTGCGATGGCCCCTCGGCCCCGGGCGCCGGTGCGCGCAGGATCGTATCGCCGGTCACCGCGTCCACGAGGCTCAGGAACTTGTAGGGATCCGTCAGGTAGCCGGTCGAGTTGCTGAACGAGTAATTCAACTGCACCAGCAGGCGCCGCGAAATCACCTGGGTAACGCCGATCACGGCGTCAATGACATCCTTGGATTCGCCGCCGGTCTTGTTGCCGGTTGCGCCGACGTCGAGCATCGGCGCGAACGGGATCGGGGTTCCGCCGACAGGGTCCCAGGTATCGTGGGCCACGGCGAGCCCCGCGGACACCGTGGTGTTGCGCTTGTTGAAGTCGCGCGACAGGCTGCCGTTGAGCCCGGCATGGGTATAGTCGTACTCGAACGAGCCGCTGACCCCCACGCTGGTCTTCCACAGCCGGCCGAGCGGCTGCTCCCACCCCGCGGTGACCGCGACGCGGGTGTCCTTGAAGGTGTCGTCCAGCGGCAATTCGTTGGCGGGGATCGTGTAGACGGAGTTGCCGGACGGGCGGGTAAACGTCTGTGGCACGCCCTGGCGAATCGCGCCGTTGGGCGTCGCGCCCGTCAGCGTGTCGACCGTGAGGCCGAGCGCCAGGGTGCGGTCGTCGACGAAATAGCGCTTGCCGAGCAGGCTCAGGCTCAGGTCCTGCACGCGGTCGTTGTCCTCGCTGTAGTACAGGAGCGCCGTATCGAAATCCCAGGTCGGCTCCTCCTGGGCCTGCACCGGGGCCGTGGGTGCGGAGCCGAGCAGGCTGCAGGTCGCGGCGGCAAGCGTGGCGGATACCGATTTCTGTTTTGCGTCACTCATGCCGGTTCCTCAGTTGCAGCCGCAGCCGCCGCCGCCGAAACCGCGGCCGCCACTGGAGGCTTCCTTGCTGAAATAGATGTGATCGTCGATGGCCGCCTCGAGCGCGTCCGTCGTCAGTTGCATCTCGTCCTTCGCGAGGATGTCGCGCTCCCAGGGCTCGACGCCCATGGAGCTGCAGCCATTTGTCATTGCGGCCAGCAGCGCAATTCCGGCGCCGGCGATCCACTTGTCACTCATTGTCACTCTCCGCTGCACGCAGCGCCCTGACGATCAGCGCCTCGTACTCGTCCTGTTGTTTTACCTTGAAACCCATGTGCTTTGCGGCGAGCTGCCCGTCGCGTCCGATCACGTAGGAACTCGGCATGGCAACCACCTCGTACTGTCGTGCGAGTGCCTGGTCCGCGTCGTAGACGATGGAAAAATCGGCCGGGTACTCGTCGAGGAAGCGCTGCGCGTCCGCGCGCTCCATGTCGAGATTGACGCCGACGATGACCAGTCCCTCGCGGCCATACTTGTCGTGCATTGCGTTGAGCCACGGAAACGACCGCCGGCACGGCTCGCACCACGAGGCCCAGAAATCGAGGACGACCACCTTGCCGGCGTACCGGCCCAGGTCGAACGTGTCGGCCGCCGGCGCCGGGAGCGCTGTCAGTAACGAAAAAAGCGCCAGCACCAGCGCGGCCAGGCGGGCCCGCAGGGGCCCGTGCTTCAGGGGAATGAGCGTCATCCGGAATCCAGTTTTTGACCAATGATGGGGTCGGCAGCACGGCTGCACGCCCCGTTAGAGGCGGCCGCGGCGATTTTCCTTCGCCGACACGGGCCGATCACGGCATTTTTTTCGCCACGAGCGCCTCGCGGACCCGGTCCGGGAAGTCCGTGAACACGCCGTCGACGCCGAGGTCGACGCAGAAATAGCGCACCATGTCCGCGAAACGGCGGAATCCCGGCGCCAGGTCGTCGGCCCGGAAGGTGTAGGGATGGACCAGCAGCCCCGCCGCCCGGGCACGCTCGACGAGCCCGCTCGAGCGCGGCGCACCGCCGTCGGCGCCGGGCTCGTAGAGCCGGTTGACCCAGGGACCGATCGCTTCGGCGCTGCGCGCCACTTCGGCCAGCCCATGCTCCGTGCACAGGGCATCGTAGTCGGTGTCCGCCTCCCCCCAGCTGTTGTCGCCGATCAGCTGCACGAGGCGCAGCCGGCAGCCGAGGTCGTCGCGCAGCCGCCGGACCTCGCGGGCGTCGAAACACTGCACGAACACCGGGTCCTCGGGCCCTTCGTAGCCTTGCGCGGCGAGCACCGCCAGCATCGCGGCGCCCAGGTCGATACCCTGCGCCCGGTGCCAGGCCGGACGCTTGATTTCCGGGTAGACCCCCGTCGAGCCGCCGGTGGCGCGGTTGAGGCCGCGCACGAACTCGAGCTCTTCGGCGAGCGTATGGACCCCGAAGCGGCCGCTGTGCGGCGGGAACCGCCCCGGGTAGACCGGCTGTCCGCGCGCGTCCAGCCGCTCCGTGACCGCCAGCGAGCGAATCTCGGCGAGGTCGAAGTCGCGCACGTAATAGCGGCCGTCGTCGCGCGCCCGCCCCGGAAACCGGTCGGCCACGTCCGTTACGCGGTCGAGATGGATGTCGTGCAGGACCACGAGCTGGTCGTCGCGCGTGGCGACGACGTCCTGCTCGAGGAAGTCCGCGCCCATCGCGTAGGCCATGGCCTTGGCCGGCAACGTGTGCTCCGGCAGGTAGCCGCAGGCACCCCGGTGAGCGATGATCGCCGGCATAGGATAATCTACTTCACGATAGTTCAGTAAGATTAGGATTTTTCTTCGATTTCACCGTGCTCATCCCACCCCGGGAAGTCGATGGTCTCCCAGCGCGCGGTGTCCTCGCCGCGGGCCTGCCGGCGCAGCGCGTCGGCGATTTCCCGGTCGTTCCACTCGATGTGCTCCTGCACCCGCTCGACCACCGCCTGTGGCGTCTCGAGCAGGCCGCCGAACGGCCGTATCGCGATCATGGGCTTCGAGTTGGCATCGGCGGCGTCCATCAGGAAACGGGCAAGGCTCTGCTTGTCCTCGTAGAGGCTCGGCAGCACGATGACGGCCTCCGCCTCCTTGATCTGCGTGATGAGTTCGTCCTTGATGGCCTCGATCCCGCCGGTCGTCGGCACGTTGTCGGGCTTGCTGACGTTGAGGTAGAAGAAGCGATCGACGCTCTCCAGGAATTCGAACACGCGCAGGTAGTCGTCCGTTTCCTGGAACGCGTGGGTGACGAACACCCGGATGGGATTGTTCTCGGACACGATGGCCTCCGCTGCTGCAACTTCTGCCTCGATTCTAGCCAATTCGAACCCGCCTCGTGCGACCACGATCACGGATGCAGGATTCTGTTTCCATGCCAGCGGCGTTTCGGTATCGTAGCGACGCGCATGCGACTCCTTCTCTACAACATCCGATACGCCGTCGGCGGCGGCGCGAGCATGCATA
>DATIUU010000294.1:0-5347 GCA_035466635.1 Woeseiaceae bacterium | reverse complement strand
GCGGCGCCGAGCGGAATCGTGCTGCCCAAGGCGAGGAGCGCGGACGACGCGGCCCGGCTGGCGACCAAGCTGGACGAACTCGAAAGCCGCTTCGGCATCGCGGCCGGACATACCCGGATTCTGCCGCTCTGCACCGAGCGGCCGCGGGCGCTGTTTTCCCTGGACAGCTACGTGGGCGCGACGCCGCGGCTGGCTGGCCTGACGTGGGGCGCCGAGGACCTCAGCGCGGCGCTGGGGGCGCGTGCCAGCCGCGACGAGAACGGCGACTGGCTGCCGCCCTACGAACTCGCACGATCGCTGTGCCTGTTCGCAGCCGCCGCAGCCGAAGTACCCGCGATCGATACGGTTTACACCGATTTTCGCGATGCCGAGGGACTGGCATCCTTTGCAGCACGGGCGGCGCGTGACGGTTTCACGGGGATGCTCGCCATACACCCGGCGCAGGTCGCGACGATCAACGATGCGTTCTCGCCGAGTGAGCAGGAAATAGAGCGGGCGGAGCGCATCGTCGCGCTGTTCAGGGGCAACCCGGGGGCGGGGGCGCTGGCTCTCGATGGGGAAATGATCGACAAGCCGCATCTCGTGCAGGCAAGGCGCGTGATCGCTCTTGCCAACAGGCTTAAAACTAGACCACAAGGCTGAAGACAATGACCGATATCTATCCTGTGAATGACGAAGTTCGCGAGCGGGCGCTCATCGATGCGGCCGGTTACGAGAAAATGTATGCCCGTTCCATCGAGGACAACGAGGCTTTCTGGGCAGAGCAGGCGGGCCGCGTCGACTGGATGAAGCCGTTTAGCAAGGTGAAAGACGTGTCGTTTGCACGCGACGACGTCCACATTCGCTGGTTCTACGACGGCACGCTCAACGTTTGCTACAACTGTATCGACCGCCACCTGGACTCGAAGGGCGAAGACGTCGCGATCATCTGGGAGGGCGACGATCCGTCCCGCGACCTGAAGATCACCTATCGCGAACTGCACGAGCGGGTCTGCAGGTTCGCGAATGCGCTGAAAGCGCTGGGCGCGAAAAAAGGCGACCGCATTACTATCTACATGCCGATGATTCCGGAGGCGGCGATTGCGATGCTGGCGTGTGCGCGCATCGGGGCGGTGCATTCGGTGGTATTCGGCGGCTTCTCGCCCGACGCCCTGGCGGGGCGCATCCACGACTGCGAATCCAACATCGTCGTGACCGCGGACGAAGGCATCCGCGGCGGCCGCAGCGTGCCGCTCAAGGCCAATGTCGACGCGGCGGCCCGGAATCCCAACGTTACGTCACTCGAGAAAGTGCTCGTCGTGCGCAACACGGGCGCCGATATCGACTGGGTGGACGACCGCGATGCATGGCTGCACGACCTCGCGGCGCAGGTCGATGCCGATTGCCCCTGCGAAGAGATGGGCGCCGAAGACCCGCTGTTCATCCTGTACACGTCGGGCTCGACCGGCAAGCCGAAGGGTGTCCTGCACACGACCGGCGGCTATCTCGTCTATGCGTCGCTGACCCACGAGTACGTCTTCGACTACCGGCCCGGTGACGTCTACTGGTGCACCGCCGACGTCGGCTGGGTCACGGGTCACAGCTACATCGTCTACGGGCCGCTGGCCAACGGCGCCATCACGCTGATGTTCGAGGGCGTGCCGAACTACCCGACCTCGTCGCGTTTCTGGGAGGTATGCGACAAGCACGGCGTCAATATCTGCTACACGGCGCCCACGGCAATCCGCGCGCTCATGCGCGAAGGCGAAGAGCCGGTCAAGCGGACGTCCCGCAAGAGCCTCAGGCTGCTCGGCTCGGTCGGTGAGCCCATCAATCCCGAAGCGTGGGAGTGGTATTACAAGGTCGTCGGCGATAGCCGCTGCCCGATTGTCGACACCTGGTGGCAGACGGAGACCGGCGGCATCCTGATCAGCCCGCTGCCGGGCGCCACGGACCTGAAGCCCGGGTCCGCGACGAAACCGCTGTTCGGCATCATGCCGGCGCTGTTCGACGGCGACGGTAAGGAACTGCGCGGTGCTGCCGAGGGCAACCTGGTGATCACCGACAGCTGGCCCGGGCAGATGCGGACCGTGTACGGCGACCACAAGCGCTTCGTGGAGACCTACTTCTCGACCTTCGACAAGTGCTATACGACCGGGGACGGCGCGCGCCGCGACGAAGACGGTTATTACTGGATCACCGGGCGCGTCGACGACGTGCTCAACGTGTCCGGCCACCGCATGGGTACCGCGGAGGTCGAGAGCGCGCTGGTCGCGCATCCGAGCGTTGCCGAGGCGGCGGTCGTGGGCTATCCGCACGACATCAAGGGGCAGGGCATCTATGCCTACGTTACGCTCATGGAAGGGGTGGAGCCCAGCGACGAGCTGCGCGCGGATTTGCAGAAGTGGGTGCGCAAGGAAATCGGACCGATCGCCAAGCCGGACCTGATCCAGTGGGCGCCGGGCCTGCCGAAGACCCGCTCGGGCAAGATCATGCGGCGCATCCTGCGCAAGGTTGCCGCCGACGATTACGGTGAGCTCGGCGACACCTCGACGCTGGCCGATCCTGCCGTCGTGAAAGACCTGATCGAGAACCGACAGAATCGCGCGTAGCGCGGCGGCAGTCAGCCTTTGGCCTGGCCGGCATCGTCGTCGAAGACGACGGTGTCGGAGTGCGCCTCGAGATCGTCGAAGTCGACGAGTTCATTGAGGCCGCTGAGGTCCGCGATGTCGTCGAGCACCGCGCCCGGTGCCTTGTCCGACGCGCCTTGCGCCTGATCGGCCTGGTCGGCCTTGAACGCAGCCTCAATGAGTGGCTCCAGTTTCACCTTCGGCAGCGCGTGGCTCAGGCGGTGTTCGCGCAGCGACTCGATGATGTGGCGCTCGTAGGCATTGACGAACGCCTCCGCGAACATCTGCGGGAAGCGGCCGGTGCCTTTCTCGGTCATGGTCGGGTACAGGTCCTTGTAGAGACCCCAGTACTTGAGTTCGGCGAGCAGACGGAAAAACGGTTTGCGCCCCAGGGAGCGCTCGAAATTCGCGGTTAGTTCCTCCGGATCGAAGCGTTCGGCGAACTCGACAAAGGCGTGCGTCATCGCGTCGAGGAACCCTTCCTGGTGCGCGAGCAGGTCCTGGCAGACCTCGCGAACGGCGTCGCGCGGCCCGAGGTATTCGCCCTCGCGCCCCACCAGCAGCTGCTTCACGAGGTCACCGGTGTTCTGGGACAGCTTGATCGGGTTATTGCGCCTCGGGAGGATCGTCGTCTGGTCGAGCCGGAATGCGGATTTGAGCTCGGCGCGGTTGTGCAACAGCTTTTCGATGCCGCTGATGAACTCGCGCAGGATCTCGCCGGCGTTGTACATGGCCTCCGCGACGTCGAGCGACGGGCTCAGCTCCGCCCGGCTGATCTGCAGCCCGTCGAGGAACGCATCGAAGAGGTCGTCGTCGGTCACCGTCACCCGCGCAGGTTCGGCCCGCTCGGGCTCGAGCAGCGGCAGCTCGGGCTCTTCCGCAACCTCGGGCGCCGCGGCGGCGACAGGCTCCTCATCGGCATCGCCCGTATAAAGGACCGACTCGAAGGCCACGTCGCCGGTAATCTCGTCCTCGTCGAGCAACTGCACGCCCGTCTTCAGGCGGTCTTCCTCGACGAGTTGTTCAATGTGATCCGGTACCACCGTCGGCTTCGGCGCTGCGGGCATCTCCAGGTCTTCGCCTTCATCGATCGAGACCAGGATCTCGAAGTCGCCCATGTGCAGGTGGTCGCCATTGAACAGGCGCCGCGGGTTGCCCTTGCCGATCGGGTCGCGCTCGTCGTTGACATAGACGCCGTTGGTGCTGATGTCGACGAGGTAATAGATCCCGCCCTTGCGGTCGATCGTGGCGTGTTTCCCGGAGATGAACTTGTCGGGATCGGGCAGGATCCAGTCGTTTTTCAGGGACCGGCCGATGGTGCCGCCTTGCGACCGGAACTCGCGCACCGCGTCGTCGCCGACGATGTCGCGGTGCTCGCTGATGATTTCCAGTTTGAGCGGCATGTCCGTTCCGTAGTGTCGCCGCACGGAAAATACGCCGTGCCTGCAGTGGCCCAGTGGAAATAGTGCGTCGAATGAAGCGCTTACGCTGCCAAGTAGTTCACATAATCGGGCCGAAAACGGCGTTTTGACCCCTTGAGAAGGGGATACGGCGGCCCGATATGGGTTGCACGCCGGTAGTGGCGAAATCCGCGGCGCTGTGTCACCTTTGGGCGAGCCGAGATGAGTAACCAGACACTCTACAAGATCCTATTCGTCAGCCAGGGCCAGGTTTACGAGGTCTATGCGCGCGAAGTCAGCCATGGCGGCCTGTTCGGCTTCATCGAGGTCGAAGAGCTCGTGTTCGGCGAGCGCACCAGCGTCGTCGTCGACCCGTCCGAAGAGCGGGTCAAGTCCGAGTTCGAAAACGTCAGGCGTACCTACCTGCCGATGCACTCGATCATCCGCATCGACGAGGTGGACAAGCAGGGCACGTCGAAAATCACCAAGGCCGAGGGCAACGTCACCCAGTTCCCGGTGCCGATCTACACCCCCACCGATTCCAAATAACCCGATAGCCACGCGCTACCGCGCCGGTATTTCTCGTCTGGCCTCGACGCAGGTCAGGCGCGCCGGGTCATTTGTCTCTCTCATGGCTCACCGCGCTGCGCGCGGCTCCGCTTTACTTCGGTCGACAAACGCCCCGCCGCGCCTGACCGTCGGCCTGAGATGTCCGATGAGCCTGGCCCGGGGTGTTTGTCTCCGAGGCCTAAAGCGAGCGCAGCGAGCAGCCCGGAGATAAACACCCCGGGCCAGGCTCTGTGCGCGAATGCCTGACGAGAAGAGCCTACAGACATGGCGCAGACGGACGTGCCCTGGGGAGGGATTGTTCAGGGGCCTGCGCTTGCAGCACGGCGGAGGTCTAGTATGATCGCGTGCTATCCAACCGTTCCCCTGTAAGGCCGTTGCGCTTGTCGAAACCTGCCGCTGATGTCGTGACCCGGACACCCGTCGACATGCTGGAACTGGCCGGTCAGCCCGCGCTGTCGGATTTCCGTCTCGAGAAGCTGGCGCATGCGTTGCGCAAGGCGGATGCGCGTGTCACCGGGGTCGAAGCCCGCTACGTCTATTTCGTCGACCTGGCCGCGCCGCTGTCGGCCGAGCACCGCAAGCGGCTCGAGGCGCTGTTGCTCTCGGGCGAAACCGCCGGCCGGCTTTCGAAAGGAACCGCGAAGCTTTACGTCGTGCCGCGCCACGGCACGATCTCCCCCTGGTCCAGCAAGGCCACCGACATCGCGCTCGCCTGTGACCTCACCGCCGTGCGGCGGATCGAGCGGGGCATCTGTTACGCCCTCAGGT
>DATIUU010000293.1:0-6504 GCA_035466635.1 Woeseiaceae bacterium | reverse complement strand
GCCGAGCGTCACCGCCGGCAGCCCCGTCAGCGCCCTGTCGGGCGGCAGCAGGCTGTCGCGGAGCGCAGCCGGCCCCTCGGCCGCCGCGTCCTCGAGAGCCTGCAGGTCCAGCATCTCGCCGGCCCCGAAGTCTGCCACCGTCTCGCGATGCAGGCGCGCCGTGTGGGCCACGGTACCCGCCGCCCGCGCGATGTCCTCGACGAGACTGCGCACGTAGGTGCCCTTGGAGCAATGCACCCGGAACACCAGCCGGGTCCCGGCCGCCTCCAGCAGCTCGATCTCGTCGATCCGGATCGGCCGCGGTGCCCGTTCCACCGTCTCGCCCTTGCGCGCAAGCTCGTAAAGCCGCTTGCCGTCCTTCTTCAGCGCCGAGTACATCGGCGGCACCTGCAGCGATTCCCCGTGGAAGCGCTGCAGCACGGCGTCCCATTCGGCAGCCGTCATTTCCGGCACGTCCGCCGATTCGACGACCGAGCCCGTGGCGTCGCCCGTGTCGGTGGCGGTCCCCAGCTTCGCCGTGACGCGGTAGGTCTTGTCCGCATCGAGCAGAAAGGCGCAAACCTTCGTCGCTTCCCCGAAACACAACGGCAGCATGCCCGTGGCCGCCGGGTCGAGACTGCCCGTGTGCCCGGCCTTGCGCGCGTTCAGCAGGCGCTTCACGCGCTGCAGCGCCTGGTTGGACGTGAGCCCGGCCGGCTTGTTAAGCAGCAGCACTCCATCGACCGCTTCCGATCGATCGTGTCGGCGCCGGCCCATCGAGCTAGTCCTGGTCGTCGGCCGCGATGGCGCGATCGATCAACGTGCTCAGCCGTACCGCTTCCGCCGCGCTGTCGTCGTGCACGAAACGCAGCTCGGGGACGTGGCGCGCCTTGATCGCCTTGCCCAGCTTGCCGCGCAGGAAGCCGGCCGCCCGCTCCAGGCCCTCCTGCGCCTCCGCGGGGTCCGCGTCGGGATCGACCAGGCTGAAGAAGACCCGTGCGATGCTCAGGTCGCGGGACAGATCCACCGCCGTGAGCGACACGCTCTGCACGCGCGGGTCCTTGACCTCGAACTGCAACAGTTCTGCCAGCGTCCGCTGCACCTGGTGCCCCAGCCGCTGGTGCCTCGAAAATTCGCGTGGCATGTCGTCGCTTCCGGCGCTTGCTCTAGTCGAGCGTGCGCGCGACCTCGATCCGCTCGTAGCACTCGATCTGGTCGCCCGGCCGCACGTCGGTGTAGTTCTTTACGCCGATGCCGCATTCCGTTCCCGAACGAACCTCGTTCACGTCGTCCTTGAAGCGCCGCAGCGACTCGAGTTCGCCCTCGTAGATGACCACGTGGTCACGCAGGACGCGGATCGGGTTGGAGCGCTTCACGTAGCCTTCCGTCACGATACAGCCGGCGATGTCGCCGAACTTCGGCGAGGAGAAGACTTCCTTGACCTCGGCAAGGCCGACGATCTGCTCGCGGACTTCCGGCGACAGCATGCCACTGAGGGCCGCCTTCACGTCGTCGATCGCCTCGTAGATGATGCTGTAGTAGCGCACGTCGATGCCGGTTTCCTTGATGGTCGAACGGGCGGCCGCGTCGGCACGCACGTTGAAACCGATGATCACCGCATTCGAGGCCGCGGCCAGGGTGGCATCCGTTTCCGTGATGCCGCCGACGCCCGCACCCAGGACGTTGACCTTGACCTCGTCCGTGGACAGCTTCGTCAGCGCGTCGCGCAGCGCTTCCGCGCTGCCGTGCACGTCCGACTTGATGATGACCGAGATCGTTTTCACCTCGGATTCCCTCATCTGGCTGAACATGTCCTCGAGCTTCGATGCCTGCTGCTGCGCGAGCTTGGTCTCACGTGTCTTGGCGCGTCGGAATTCCGCGGCCTCGCGGGCCTTGCGCTCGTTCTTGACGACCATGAAGTCGTCGCCGGCGTTCGGCGTCTTCGACAGGCCCAGCACGAGCGCGGGACACGACGGGCCCGCCGACTCGATCGACTGCTGCGCCTCGTCGAACATGTTACGAATGCGGCCGTACTCCTCGCCGGCGATGATCATGTCGCCCTGGCGCAGGGTGCCGGACTGCACCAGCAGGGTCGCGACGGCGCCGCGGCCCTTCTCGAGGCTGGACTCGATGACGAGTCCGCGTGCGGGGCCGTCCTCGACGGCCTTGAGATCCATGACTTCCGCCTGCAGCAGAATGGCGTCCAGCAGGCCATCCACCCCCTCGCCGGTCTTGGCCGAGACGTACACGAACAGGTGCTCACCACCCCAGGCTTCCGGGATGATTTCGTGCTGCGCCAGCTCGCTACGCACGCGATCCGGATCGGCATTCTCGCGGTCGATCTTGTTGACCGCGACCACGAGGGGCACGCCTGCGGCCTTCGCGTGCTGGATGGCTTCGACCGTCTGTGGCATGACGCCGTCGTCCGCCGCCACCACCAGCACGACGATGTCGGTCGCCTGCGCGCCACGCGCACGCATCGCCGTGAAGGCGGCGTGACCGGGCGTGTCGAGGAACGTCACGCGGCCCTTTTCGGTCGTCACGGAATACGCGCCGATATGCTGCGTGATACCGCCGGCCTCCCCGGCCGCGACGTGCGTCCGGCGAATGTAGTCGAGCAACGACGTCTTGCCGTGATCGACGTGACCCATGATGGTCACGACGGGCGGACGCGCCACTTCCTCGCCGGTTTCGACCTGCTCGTCGGCGAGCAACTGCTCGTCGATGGCCTCGGCCGAGGTGGGCTTTGCGATATGGCCCAGTTCCTCGACGACCAGCATCGCCGTGTCCTGGTCGATCACCTGGTTGATCGTGACCATGGCACCCATGTTGAAGAGCACCTTGACGACCTCGTTGCCCTTGATCGCCATCCGCTGTGCCAGTTCGGACACGGCAATGCTCGCGGGAATCTCGACCTCGCGAACCACCGGCGCGGTGGGCTTCTCGAAGCCGTGCTGGCCATCGCCGCCCACCGAAACGGGACGCCGCCGCAACGGTGCCTTGCGCTTGCGCCGGCCGCTCTTGTCGCCGGCGACATGCAATTCCTTGCGGCCGTAACGGGTCTCGGGCCGCTGCACCTTGCCCTTGACCTTTTCCTTTTCCTTTTCCTTGGCACGCCGCGCGCGAGCATCCTCTTCAGCCTTCTCGAGGCGCGCCTTCTCGCCGGCTTCCACGGCCGCCGCTTTCTCGGCCGCCTGGCGAGCCTCTTCCTCAGCGTCGATGCGCGCCCGCTCTTCCTTCTGCCGCAGCTCTTCCTCGCGGCGCGCGGCTGCTTCCTTCTCCGCCTGCAGGCGCTCCTGTTCGCGCTTCTCCGCCTCGATGCGCTCTTCTTCCTCGCGGCGCTTGCGATCGAGCTCTTCCTGCTCTTCCTGCGCCTGCTTCTCGAGGACGTCGCGCTTGATGTACGTGCGCTTGCGGCGCACTTCGACGTTCACCGTGCGCGAACGCCCCTGCGCACCCGACAGCCTCAGCTCGGACTGCGATTTGCGCTTCAGCGTGATTCGCCGCGGCGCGGCGTCACCGGCCGGCGCGTCCGTCTGCCCGTGGCTGCGGCGCAGGAACGTCAACAGCTCGAGCTTCGCATCCTCGCTGATGGTGTCTTCCGAGCCACTGACCTCGATACCGGCCTCGTCGAGCTGCGAAAGCAGCTTCTTGACCGGTACTTTCAGTACCTCGGCGAATTGTGCAACTGTGACATCTGCCATACTCTACTCCGCGCGTTTTGCGCTCAGGCCTGCTGCTCCTCCGCGAACCAGTGTTCGCGCGCTTTCATGATCAGCGCTGCGGCCTGTCCTTCATCCATTTCCTGAATCTCCAGCAAGTCGTCGGTCGCGAGCTCGGCGAGATCCTCGCGGGTCACGACACCCTTGCTGGCAAGCAGGTACGCAAGACCCTTGTCCATACCTTCGAGCTCGAGCAGGTCCGCGGCCGGCTCTGCTTCGTCGATCTTCTCTTCCTGCACGATGGCTTGCGTCAGCAGCACATCGCGCGCGCGGCTGCGAAGCTCCGTGACGATGTCCTCGTCGAACTCCTCGATCGCGATCAGCTCCGCGGCCGGCACGTAAGCCACTTCTTCGATCGTCGAGAAGCCTTCCTGCACCAGGATGAGCCCGATTTCCTCGTCGACGTCGAGCTGCTTCGAGAACATGTCGATGAGTTCCTTCATCTCCGACTCGCTCTTCTGCTCGGCATCGGCGGCCGTCATGACGTTGAGCTCCCAGCCGGTCAGTTCGCTCGCGAGCCGGATGTTCTGCCCGCCGCGGCCGATCGCCTGCGACAGCTTGTCCTCTTCGACCGCGATATCCATGCTGTGCGCGTCCTCGTCCATCACGATGGACACCACCTCGGCCGGCGACATCGCGTTGACCACGAACTGCGCCGGGTTTTCGTCCCACAGGATGATGTCCACGCGCTCGCCGGCCAGTTCGTTCGATACGGCCTGCACCCGCGACCCGCGCATGCCGACGCAGGCACCGACGGCGTCGATGCGGCTGTCGTTGCTTTTTACGGCAATCTTGGCGCGCAGCCCCGGGTCGCGAGCCGCACCCAGGATGTCGATGAGACCCTGGCCGACTTCCGGAACCTCGATCTTGAACAATTCGACCAGAAACTTCGGCGACGTCCGTGTCATGAACAGCTGCGGGCCACGCGGCTCCGAGCGCACTTCGGTCAGCAGGGCCTTGATGCGATCCTGGGGCCGCACCGGTTCCCGCGGCACCATCTGGTCGCGCGCAACGAAGCCCTCGGCGTTGCCGCCCAGATCGATGTAGACGCCGTTGCGGTCGACGCGCTTGACGAGACCCGAGAGCATTTCGCCTTCACGCTCCTTGAATTCCTCGACCACCTGCTCGCGCTCGGCCTCGCGCACCTTCTGCACGATGACCTGCTTCGCGGTCTGGGCGGCGATACGGCCGAATTCCACCGACTCCATCGGTACCTCGACATAGCCGCCGGGTTCGGCGTTCTCGTCGATGTCGACAGCGTCGATCATGCGCAGTTCACGGTCCGGGAACTCCAGCTCGGTGGAATCGTCCGCGAACACCTTCCAGCGGCGGAAGGTATCGTAGTCGCCGCTATGGCGGTCGATTGCGACCCGCACGTCGATGTCCTCGCCGTGCTTTCTGCGGGTCGCGGACGCCAGGGCGGCTTCGATTGCCTCGAATATGATCTCTTTCTCGACGCCCTTCTCGTTCGAAACGGCGTCGACCACCATCAGGATCTCTTTACTCATTACCTCAAACTCCAGTCCTGCCCGGCGTCTCACTGTGCGCCGGGCACGAGTCGGGCCGTGTCGATCGTCGCCACCGGCAGTGTATGCGGTACGCCGTCCACCTCGACCACGATGTTCTCGTCATCCGCAGACACCAGCGTGCCCCGGAATCGCCGCCGCCCCTCGATGGGGAAGCGCATCTGCACTTTCACGGTCTCTCCTTCAAACCTTTGAAAATGCTCGACTTTTGTCAACTTTCTGTCCAGCCCCGGCGACGACACCTCGAGGTCGTACTGACCGGGCAGCGGATCCTCGACGTCGAGGAGCGCGCTGATCGCGCGGCTGACCGTCTCGCAGTCGGCCAGCCCGATCCCGTCGGGCTTGTCGATAAACACACGTAACGCGCCGTGCCTGCCGCCGATTTGTACTTCCAGGTCCGACAGTTCGTAACCCAGACTTTCGACGGTCGGCTCGAGCAACCTTACTAACTCGTCACGCGTCACTTCTAAAGCTAACCAAATGTTTTAAAACAAAAAATGGGCCATAGGCCCATTCTCTCCCAACGCGGCCGCCCTGCTCCCGGGCAACAAAAAACCCCTGAGCGGGGCTTTTTTCTACCAAGACTCTGGCAGCGGTGCGTGTCAGGACTCGCATCCCCGGAAGGCTCCATTCCGGCCCCGCCACCGCGTTGGCGCGCGATTATACGGCAATCGCGGCGCCATGCGCAACGGTTCGGCGCGGCCTTCCGCGCGGCCCCCGGCACCGCTAGACTGGCCCACCGGCCCGGGCGAAAAAGGATTTTCCATGTACGACTTCGCAGTCATCGGCGGCGGCATCGTGGGGCTGTCGGTTGCCTGGCAGCTGCGCCAGCGCCGGCCGTCCAGCAGCGTCGTGGTGCTCGAGAAGGAACCGTCCGTCGCGCGCCACCAGACCGGCCACAACAGCGGCGTTATCCATGCCGGCATCTACTACGAACCGGGCAGCCTCAAAGCCGAGCTGTGCCGCAAGGGCGTGACCGAGACGCTGCGCTTCTGCCGCGACAACGGGATCCCGTACGAGCAGTGCGGCAAGCTGATCGTCGCGACCAATGCCGGCGAACACGAACGCATGCTCGCGCTCTACGAACGCGCGCTGCAGAACGGCATCCACGTGGAATTGCTCGATGCGGCACAACTGCGGGAGGCCGAACCGAATGTCGCGGGGGTCGGCGCGATCCTGTCGCCCAGCACCGGCATCGTCGACTACCGGGCCGTGGCTGCTGCCATGGCCGGCCGGCTCGAGGACCTCGGCGGCGAGGTCCGGACCGGCGCCGCCGT
>DATIUU010000292.1:0-11357 GCA_035466635.1 Woeseiaceae bacterium | reverse complement strand
GATCCTCAAGGTGCTGCCGCTGATCCTGCTCGTCCTTCTCGGACTGCAGCACGTGACGGCCGACACGCTGATCCCCTCGGCCGCCGCGGTCATCGAGGACCTGGGCGGCACGACGCTGCTCCTCGTCTACGCCTACGTCGGCTTCGAGACCATGGCCGTGACGGCCGGCGAAACCGCGGAACCCAGGCGCACGCTGCCCCGTGCCCTGATACGCACGGTCATCGGCACCGGCATTCTCTATTTCCTCATCGTCCTGGTCTTCATCTCCGTGATCCCCGAAGACACGTATGCCGACGCGACGCTCGTCGACGTGGGTCGCTCGCTCGCCGGTGCTGCAGGCGCAATCGGGATCACGCTGGCAGCCGTGTTCTCCATCGGCGGCAATCTCGCGGGTACCATGATCGCGGGGCCCCGTCTCATCTTCGCCCTCGCCGAGAACAGGCTGCTGCCCGCCTGGTTCGGCAACATTCACCCGCGCTACGCGACGCCCGATCACTCGATTCTCGTGATGGGCGGACTTGCGCTGGTGATGGCGCTCAGCGGGTCGTTCGTCGAACTGGCCGTCGCGAGTTCGCTGTCGAGGATGCTGTCGTACATCCTCTCCATCGCCTCGCTGCCGATCATCAGGAATCGCGCCAGCGACACAATGAAAGCGCGAGCCTATCGTATCCGCGGCGGCTACCTGGTGCCGCTCGTCGGCCTCGCGATCTGCCTCTGGCTGACGGCGCAGGCGACGGCGGAGAACTGGCGCACGGTCGGTATCCTGCTCGCGATCGGCCTCGTGCTGTATGCCGTCGAGCGCCGTTTCCTGAACCGCTGAACGCTACTTCTTCTTCGGCATGTAGAGATCGGTAATGGTGCCTTCGTAGCCCTCGGCCGCGAATGCCACGGTCTCGGAAAGTGTCGGGTGCGGGTGAATGGTCATGCCGATATCCGCTGCATCCGCGCCCATCTCGATCGCGAGCCCGATCTCCGCGATGAGGTCGCCCGCACTGGGGCCCACGATGGCGCCGCCGAGCACGCGGTCGGTCTTCTTGTCGAACAGCAGCTTGGTGAAGCCTTCGTCACGCCCCAGCGACAGCGCGCGACCGCTCGCCGCCCAGGGAATCTTGGCCACGCCGTAGTCGATGCCTTTTCCTTCGCCTCGGTCTCGGTCAGGCCGACCCAGGCCACCTCGGGATCCGTGTAGGCGACGGACGGGATGACGCGCGCATCGAAATAGCTCTTCTCGCCTGCGGCGACCTCCGCGGCCACCTTGGCCTCGTGGGTGGCCTTGTGTGCAAGCATCGGGCCGCCCGCGAGGTCGCCGATGGCGAAGATGTGCGGCACGTTGCTCCGCATCTGCTTGTCCACGGCAATGATGCCGCGCTCGTCGACCTTGACGCCCGCGTTCGCGGCATCGAGCTTGTCGCCGTTCGCGCGGCGGCCGATCGCCACGAGCACGCGGTCGTACACACCGTTCTCGGGCGCGTCCTTGCCCTCGAAGCTGACTTCGATGCCCGCGTCCGTCGCGCGCATGCCGGTCACCTTCGTCGACACCATGATCTTCGCGTAGCGGGGCTTGACCACCTTGAGGAACGGCCGCAGCAGGTCCTTGTCCGTGCCCGGCATCAGCGAGTCCATGAGTTCCACGACGCTGACCTCGACGCCCAGGGCGGCGTACACGCACGCCATCTCGAGGCCGATGATGCCGCCGCCGACGACGAGCAGGCTCTTCGGCAGCGGATGGACCTCCAGTGCACCCGTCGAGTCGACGATGCGCGGGTCGTCGGGCAGCCCGGGCAGCATGAAGGGTTCCGAGCCGGCCGCGATGATGCATTTTTCGAACGCGATCGTCTCGCCGTTGTCGAGTGCCAGGCGGTTGGCGGACCGGAACTTCGCGTAGGCCGTGATCACGCGCACCTTGCGCTGCTTTGCCAGCTGCGCGAGCCCGCCGGTGAGACGCCCGACGACGCTGTTCTTCCAGTCGACGAGTTTGGCCGCATCGATCTGCGGCGGACCGAATACGACGCCGTGGTCCGCCATGGCGGCCGCGTCGTCGATGACCTTCGCCGCGTGCAGCAGCGCCTTCGACGGGATGCAGCCGACATTCAGGCACACGCCGCCGAGATAGGGATCCTTCTCGACGAGGATGACGTCGAGGCCGAGGTCGGCCGCCCGGAAGGCCGCCGTGTAGCCGCCCGGCCCCGAGCCGATGACGACGAGCTGTGCCGAGTGCGTGGCATCGCCCTGCGCTGCCGTGCCCGTGGCGGCCTTGATTTCCTCCGGCGTCATGCGTTGCGTGCGCACGGACCAGTCCTCGCCCTCGTCGTCCTGCCCGGGCCGGGCCGCTCCGGCCTCTGCCGCTTCGGCCTCGACGATCGCCACGACGTCGCCGGTCGACACGGTATCGCCGACGGCCACTTCCACGGACACGATCCTGCCCGCATGCGATGCCGGCACGTCCATCGATGCCTTGTCCGTCTCCAGCGTCACCAGGCCGTCTTCAACGGCGACGACGTCGCCCGGCGACACCAGTACCTCGATGACATCGACGGCGGCGAAATCGCCGAGATCGGGCACCCTGAGTTCGATCTTGCCGGCCACTAGGGGATCGCCTGCAGCAACGCATCGACGTCGGCGAGCGCTTCGCCGAGGCGGGTGGTAAAGCGCACCGCCATGGCGCCGTCGATGACACGGTGATCGTAGGAGAACGACAGCGGCAGCATGAGGCGCGGCACGAATTGCTCGCCGTCCCAGACCGGCTGCATCGAATGCCGCGACACGCCGAGGATCGCGACTTCCGGTGCATTGACGATCGGCGTGAATGCCGTGCCGCCGATGCCGCCGAGGCTCGAAATCGTAAACGTCGCGCCCTGCATCTGCTCGGCCTTGAGCTTGCCCTCGCGTGCCGCGAGCGAGAGCTCGCCGAGTTCCTTTGCGAGCTCGTAGACGTCTTTCTGGTCTGCGTCCCGGATGACCGGGACGACAAGCCCCTGGTCCGTATCCGCGGCGAAACCCAGGTGGCAGTATTTCTTCAACACCAGGTTCTCGCCGTCGTCGGACAGCGAGGCGTTGACCTTGGGAAATTCCTTCAGTGCCGCCACGCAGGCCTTGAGGATGAACGCGAGCGGCGTGAGCGGTATGCCTTTCTCTTTTGCCGCGCCCTTGAGCTTCTGGCGCCTGTCCTCGAGCTCGGTGATATCGGCGAGGTCGTGCTGCGTCACGTGCGGCAGGTTGACCCAGCTGGCCTGCAGCCGCGGACCGGAGATCTTCTGGATGCGCGTGAGCTTCTGCAGTTCGATCTCGCCGAACTTCGCGAAATCGACTTTCGGGACCTGCGGCAGGCCTGCGCCGGCCGGCGCCGCCGCCTGCCCGCTCAGGATCGCCTTGACGAACGCCTTCACGTCGTCGTGCAGCACCCGGTTCTTCGCCCCCGAGCCCTTGACCTGCACCAGGTCGACGCCGAGTTCGCGCGCCAGCTTGCGCACTGACGGGCTCGCGTGCGCGCGCGCAAAGCCCGCCTCGTTGATGGGCGGCAGCTTGCCGGACTTCGACGATGCCGCCTGCTTTTCCGGCCTGGCCGGCGCCTTCGCCGGCGCCGACGTCTTCGCATCGGCTTTCGGCTTTTCGGCCCGCTCGGACTTCGCCGGCTTCGACCCCGCATCGCCGGCCGCCTCGATCACCACGATGGACGAGCCCCTTGAAACCTTGTCGCCAACCGAGACCTGCACCGATTTGATCTTGCCGCCGACTTCCGCCGGAACGTCCATCGACGCTTTGTCCGTCTCCAGCGTGATCAGCGGATCTTCCGCGCTGATCTCCTGGCCTTCCTCGACGTGGACCTCGATGACGTCGACGTCCTCGAAATCGCCGATATCGGGGACCTTCAGCGTTCGTTCGCCGCTGGTCTCCCCGGCCTGTTCGGCCTGTTCGGCCTGTTTGGCCTGTTCATCCTGCCCGTTGTCCTCGTCCTGCTCTCCCGACGAAGAATCGTCCTCCGGCTGTTTCTCGCCCCCGTCCCCCTCGACGGACATCTTGCCGATCACGTCGCCGCTGTTGATCCTGTCACCGGCCGACACCGAGAGTGATTCGATGACGCCGTCTTCCGGCGACGGCACGTCCATCGAGGCTTTGTCCGTCTCGAGCGTGATGAGCCCGTCTTCGCGTGCAACGCGGTCGCCCTCGCCAACGAGGACTTCGATGACTTCGACGTCCGAGAAATCGCCGAGGTCGGGTACGACAATATCGATGCTGTTCGCCACAGGTCTCTCCCGCTGCCTAGAGCGTCACCGGATCCGGCCTGTCCGGATCGATGCCGTATTTCCTGATCGCCTGTGACACGGTCTTGCTATCGAGCGCACCGTCGTCGGCGAGCGCCTTCAGCGCGGCGACCGCGATGTGATGCCGGTCGACCTCGAAGTGCTCGCGCAGCGCCTTGCGCGCGTCGCTGCGGCCGTAGCCGTCGGTGCCCAGCGACACGAAGCGCCCGGGCACCCAGCGCTGGATCTGGTCGGGCACGATTTTCATGTAGTCCGTGGCGGCGATGTAGGGCCCCGGCCGGTTGGCGAGGCACTGCTCCAGGTAGCTCCTGCGCGGCTCGTCGTCCGGATGCAGCTGGTTCCAGCGCTCGGCCTCGAGCGCGTCGCGCCGCAGCTCGTTGAAGCTCGTTACCGACCAGACGTCGACCGGGATGCGGAAGTCCTTCGACAGCAGCTCCGCGGCGGCAAGCACCTCGCGGAGGATCGTTCCGGAACCCATGAGCTGTGCCCGGACCTTGCCCTGGCTGCCCACGTGCAGCAGGTACATGCCCTTGAGGATGCCGTCCTCGACGCCCGCCGGCATCGGCGGGTGCGCGTAGTTCTCGTTCATGCAGGTGACGTAATAGAAGACGTTCTCCTGCTCGCCGATCATGCGCCGCAGACCGTCCTGCACGATCACCGCCAGCTCGTAGGCGTAGGTCGGGTCGTACGCGCGGCAGTTGGGGATCGTCGACGCGGCGACGAGGCTGTGGCCGTCCTGGTGCTGCAGGCCTTCGCCGGCGAGCGTGGTGCGGCCGGCGGTTGCGCCCACGAGGAACCCCCGTGCCTGCATGTCGCCGGCGGCCCAGGCGAAGTCGCCGATGCGCTGGAAACCGAACATCGAGTAGTAGATGTAGAACGGCACCATCTGCACGTTGTGGTTCGAGTACGCGGTGGCGGCTGCGATCCAGGAACTCATCGCGCCCGCTTCGTTGATGCCCTCCTCGAGGATCTGGCCGGACTTGTCCTCGCGGTAGTACATGAGTTCGCCGGCGTCCTCCGGCTCGTAGAGCTGCCCCCTGGAGGAATAGATACCGATCTGCCGGAACATGCCTTCCATGCCGAAGGTACGGGCTTCGTCGGGGACGATCGGCACGATGTGCTTGCCGATCTGCTTGTCCCGGGTGAGCGCGGTCAGCATGCGCACGAACGCCATGGTCGTCGATATCTCGCGCTCGCCGGTACCGTCGAGCTGCGTCTTGAAGAGCTCGAGTGCCGGCGCCTGCAGCGACGGTCCCTTCTGGCGCCGCGCCGGCAGGTAGCCGCCCAGCGCCTTGCGCCGCTCGTGCAGGTATTCCAGTTCCTCGCTGCCCTCGGCCGGGCGGTAGAACGGCACGTCGTCGAGATGCTTGTCGGCGATGGGGATGTTGAAGCGATCGCGGAACGCGCGCAGCGCGTCGAGATCCATTTTCTTCTGCTGGTGGGCGACGTTCTGGCCCTCGCCGGCCTGGCCCAGGCCGAAGCCCTTCACGGTCTTGGCGAGGATGACGGTGGGCTGGCCCTCGTGCCGGGTTGCCGCGTGGTAGGCGGCGTAGATCTTGCGGTAGTCGTGCCCGCCGCGGTTGAGGCGCCACACCTCCTCGTCGGACATGTTGGCGACCATGGCCGCCGTCTCGGGATGCTTGCCGAAGAACTTCTCGCGGACGTAGGCACCGTCGCGGGCCTTGTAGACCTGGTATTCGCCGTCGACCGTTTCTTCCATCAGGCGCCGCAGCTTGCCGGTGTGGTCCTCGGCGAGCAGCGGGTCCCAGCGCGACCCCCAGATGACCTTGATGACGTTCCAGCCGGCGCCACCGAAAGCCGCCTCCAGCTCCTGGATGATCTTGCCATTGCCGCGCACGGGCCCGTCGAGCCGTTGCAGGTTGCAGTTCACGACGAACACGAGGTTGTCGAGCCCCTCGCGCACCGGCATCGTGATGGCGCCCATGGACTCCGGCTCGTCCATCTCGCCGTCGCCGAGGAACGCCCAGACCTTGCGGTCGGAGGGCTGCATCATGCCGCGGTGTTCCATGTAGCGCATGAAGCGCGCCTGGTAGATGGCCATCATCGGGCCGAGGCCCATCGAGACGGTGGGGAACTGCCAGAACTCGGGCATCAGCCACGGGTGCGGGTAGGAGGACAGTCCGCCGCCGCCGACTTCCTGGCGGAACCGGGCCAGCTGCTCCTCGGTGAGGCGCCCTTCCAGGAAGGCGCGGGCGTAAATGCCGGGCGACGAGTGGCCCTGCACGAAGATCATGTCGCCGTTGTGATCCGCGTTGCCGCCGCGCCAGAAGTGGTTGAACCCGACTTCGTACATCGTGGCCGAGGATGCGTAGCTTGCCAGGTGACCGCCGTACTCGGTGCTTTGCCGGTTTGCGCGGACGACCATTGCCATGGCGTTCCAGCGCAGGTACGCCTCTATGCGGCGCTCGAGCGCACGGTCGCCCGGGTACTCCGGCTGCCGGCCGGGTGCGATCGTATTGACGTAGGCCGTGTTCGGCGAATACGGCAGGTAGGCCCCGGAACGCCGCGCAAAGTCGATCATGCGGTTCAGCAGGAAGTGCGCCCGCTCGGGGCCGTGCTGCGTAAGCACCGAGTCGATCGACTCCAGCCATTCGTTGGTTTCTACCGGGTCGATGTCGTCAAACGGATTGAACTTGGTCATGAGTCGTCCATTGTTGCCGGCCCCGACGTCGCACGTGCCCGGGGCAATCGCACTGCGTGATTATTCCGAGGTGTCCTGCTAGGATCACCGCTCGATCGCGACTGGCTTCGCAATAATAATTATTCGCAAGTGCGATGTTCCGGGTTTGCACGGTGGCGGTCAAGCACACGGCAGGGATTACACAGGTATGCATCCACTCTTTCCCGAATCCAAAGAAGTTTCTATTTATCAGCAACCTGGAGGCATTACCGCGAAGCAGCTCGAAGCCATGGATCAGTTGCTGCTGATACTACCGGAAAGAATTCCCGCGTCACTGTGGAAACAGTTCCCCGAGGGGCAGAAACTCAAGGCCGCGATGCGCCGCCGCGGCGCCGACGCGGTGCCCGCTTTGTGCACACGTCTCGGCAACAAGAAGCTCACCCTGGTTGCCGGTGCCCGGCTTGCCGCCGACGCGAGCGCGTTCGAGCAGCTGACCCTCGCACGTAAACTCGTCGCGAGCGTGGTCACCGAGAAGGCCGGCTGCCTGGGCATTGCCGTGGTCGGATTCGACGCCGGCAGAGCCGCAACGATCGTGAAGAACGTCGTATCGGCAGCACTGGCAGCCGCGTTCCCGCTGCCGGCGTTCAAGAGCGACCCCCCGCATGAAAAAATCCGCAGCATACGCGTCGTTGGCCTCCCCGAAGAAATCGATGTCGAGCGCGTGCGCGCCGAAGCCGGCGGCAACAACCTCGCGCGCTGGCTGACGGCCATGCCGCCCAACAAACTCGACGCCGTCGGCTACGCGGACCTGCTGCGGGCGCTCGCGAAAGACCGTGGCTGGCAGTACAAGCGCTACTCGGTGAAGGAACTCGAGAAGATGGGTGCCGGCGCGTTCCTGGCCGTCGCGCAGGGCAACGACGACGACAGCGCGTCGATCGTGCGCCTGCGTTACCGGCCCGGCGCGAAGTCGGCGACGGCCGACCTGAGCCTCGTCGGCAAGGGCATCATCTTCGATACCGGCGGCACCAACCTCAAGCCCTTCCAGTCGATGCTCGAAATGCACGGCGACATGCAAGGCAGCGCCGTTGCATTGGGGACCCTGCTGGCAATGTCCGAACTGCAACTGCCGCTGGCGGTGGACGCCTGGCTGGCGATTACGGAGAATCGCACCGGCCCCCGGGCCTACAAGTCCCAGGACCTCGTCGTCGCGGCGAACGGCAAGACGATCCAGACCGTGCATACCGACGCCGAGGGCCGCATGGCGCTGGCCGACGCGCTGGTCTTCGCGAGCCGCGAAGCGCCGCGGCTGATCGTCGACTACGCCACGCTCACCGGCACCTGCATCCAGGCGGTCACCACACGTTATTGCGGCGTTTTCACGAACCGCCCGGAGTGGCACCCGCGCCTGAAGCGCGCCGGCCAGGAATCGGGCGAGCGCGTCTGGCCTTTCCCGATCGGCAAGGAGTTCCTCGAGGACCTCAAGAGCAGCGTGGCCGACCTGCAGCAGTGTTCGCCGAAAGGCACCGGCGACCACATACTCGCCGGCAGTTTCCTGGGCGAATTCGTCGAGAACAACGTCCCGTGGATACACGTGGACCTCTCGGCCGGCAACCACAAGGGCGGACTCGGCCACGTGCCGACGGACGTCACCGGATTCGGGGTGCGCTACACGATGAGCCTGGTACTGGACGAGAATATTCTGGAATCGGCAGGTTGAGTGGCCGCTAACGTGACAATGGCGGACCGCTTCCGCGGCTTCCTGCCGGTCGTAGTGGACGTGGAAACCGGCGGCTTCAATGCCAGCACGGACGCACTGCTGGAAATTGCCGCCGTACTGCTGAAATTCGACGGCGACGGCAAACTACGCCGGGAAGAGACGTTCCGTTATCACGTCAAGCCGTTCGAGGGCGCCAACATGGACCCGGCCTCGCTCGCCGTGAACGGCATCGACCCCCATCACCCGCTGCGGCCGGCGATCGACGAGCGCGACGCGCTGCAGCGCGTGTTCCGCGAGGTGCGCCGCGCCATCCGTGAAGCGAACTGCACGCGGGCCATCCTCGTGGGCCACAACTCCGCATTCGACCTCGGCTTCCTCAACGAAGCCATCGAGCGCGCCGCCATCAAGCGCAACCCGTTTCACCCGTTCTCGAGTTTCGACACGGCGACGCTCTGTGGCGTCGCTTTCGGGCAGACGGTGCTGTCGCGGGCGGTGAAGGCCGCGGGGCTGGAGTTCGACGAGAGCTCGGCACACTCGGCCGCCTACGACGCGGAAATCACGGCCGACGTGTTCTGCGAGATCGTCAACCGTTTCCGGCCGGTATTCGAGGCGAACGTACGGTAGGCGCCGCGGCCGACCTCGATCGCGCGCCGGGGCGCGCTCCTACAGGCCGACGACAAGTTGTAGGAGCGGTTCTCGAACCGCGATTGTAGCGAGGTTGTTTCGCGCGCCGGGGCGCGCTCCTGCAGGCCGACGACAAGGAGCGGTTCCCGAACCGCGATCAGGCTGGCGTTTCCTCCAGCAGCTTCTTGAGTTCGCCGGAGTGGTACATCTCCACGACGATGTCGCTGCCGCCGATCAACTCCCCTTTCACGTACAGCTGCGGGAACGTCGGCCAGTTCGAATACGCTTTCAGGCCCTGGCGAATCTCCTCGTCCTCGAAAATGTTGACGAAGCCATACGGCTTGCCGATGGCATTCAGTGCCGCGACCGCCTGGCCGGAAAACCCGCACTGCGGAAAGTCCGGAGTGCCCTTCATGTAAAGCAGTATGTCGTGCGATTTCAGCTGTTGCTCGATTCGCGCGTTTACGTCCTGGTTAGTCATCCTTTTTGGACCTCTCGTCCTCGTCAGTGTCGCGTTGTTCCACCGGTGCCACGTCCGCGCCGAGCAGCATGCCCGTGCAGCCCGACACCGCCAGTAACACCAGCATAATGATAAATACTCTCATATAATAATGATTATCTTTTTGCCCGGGCAATCTTTTATAATACCGCGGGCGCGCGGGCGCCTCTATATCCCATTCGCATCGATTCAAACAACGACAAGACCCCGGGAGAAGCGAATCATGAATCCCCTCAACTCCGTCGGCGGCACGATTGCCGCGGGCATCGTCCTGGCCATCCTCATAGCCGCCGCCACTGCCGGCGTGGCTTTCAACGCCGTCAGCTTCATCGTCTGGATCCACGTGCTCGCCGGCATTACCTGGATCGGCTTGCTCTACTATTTCAATTTCGTGCAGGTCCCGGCCCTGGCCGAGGCGGTGGCCGACGAAGGCGGCCCGGGCGGCGCGGGCATCACCAAGTACGTCGCACCGCGCGCGTTGTGGTGGTTCCGCTGGGGCGCGCTGGTTACCTGGCTTTCCGGTGCCGCCGCGCTCGGTCACTACCGCATTTTCGCGGATGCCTTCGCGCTCGGCATGCTCGGCGATACGCTGAACCTGCAGGCGATGTCCATCGGCATCGGTGCCTGGCTCGGCACGATCATGCTGTTCAACGTCTGGGTACTCATCTGGCCGAACCAGAAGAAAGTGCTCGGCATCGTGAAAGCCAGCGCCGACGAAGTGGCCAGGGCCAAGCGCGTCGCCCTGCTTGCGTCGCGTACCAACACGATGCTGTCCATCCCCATGCTGATGAGCATGGTCGGCTACGGGCACGGCGGATTCTTCCTGTAATTGCCGTTGTTGGCCCCTCTCACGGATGACGAGCGGCGTGCCATCGGGCCTGCGGTCGCCGCAGCGCTCGCCGAGGACGTCGGCGGCGGCGACCTGACCGCGGCGCTGATCGACGAAGACGCGCTCGTCGGCGCCACCATCATCGCGCGCGAATCGCTCGTGCTCGCCGGCCACCCCTGGGCGACCGAGGTCTTTCGCCAGCTCGACGAGCGCATCCAGGTCGACTGGTACGTCGAGGACGGGCAGCACGCCGATGCCGGCGACGTCATCTGCAAGCTCGTGGGCCCCGCTCGCCCGCTGCTGACGGGCGAGCGCACGGCGCTCAATTTCCTGCAGACGCTGTCCGGCACGGCGACGGTCACCGCCGAATACGTTGCCGCCGTGGCGGGTACGGGCGCCCGGGTGCTCGACACCCGCAAGACCGTGCCGGGCCTCCGCCTGGCCCAGAAATACGCGGTACGCTGCGGTGGCGGACACAATCACCGCGTGGGGCTGTTCGACGCCATCCTCATCAAGGAGAACCACATCAGGAGCGCGGGCGGCATCACCGCGGCGTTGCAGCGCGCGCAGGCGGCCGCGGCCGACGTGCTGGTCGAGGTCGAAGTGGAAACGCTCGACGAACTGCGCGAGGCGCTCGACGCCGGCGCCGACCGCGTCCTGCTGGACAACTTCCCGCTCGCCGACCTGCGCGAGGCGGTGGCCGTCAACTCGGGCTACGGCTACGTGGCTGCCGAGCTGGAAGCCTCGGGCAACGTCAGTCTCGACACGATCCGCGCCATTGCGGA
>DATIUU010000291.1:0-4292 GCA_035466635.1 Woeseiaceae bacterium | reverse complement strand
TAGTGCTGGTCGACCAGGCGCAGCAATTCGATAAAGTCCGTTTTCTCGATACCGGACGATTCCGTCGCCTGCCTGATCCTGTCCCTGAGATCCCGATCCATGCGCCAAGGCACTCTGCTTCCGTCACCATGAGCGGCCGGGATGTGGGCATTCCCTGCGGTCTACCGGCAGCCTGGCGATTACGTTAGAGACTTATCAGGTGTCGGTCTGTGATGTGGCGCAATTTCTGGAAAAAAAACTGGGAAATTATTCCCTGTTTGGCCCTCGAGTCACCATAACGTGACGGGGGGCTGGTTTGGCAGTCCCGGTCGGGGTGTTCCTGCCGGCAATCCCCGGCTGTAGGAGCGGTTCTCGAACCGCGATCGATGCCCGGTGGCATCGCGGGCCGAGGCCCGCTCCTACAGGGCGTATCGATTACGCTGTAGGAGCGGTTCTCGAACCGCGATCGCGGGCCGGGGGCCTGCTCCTACCGGTCCGAGGCGGGCATCTCGCGGATCAGTTCGCCGTTCTCGTCGGTCGTCACCACGCCGTTTTCCTGCAATTCGCGCGGCGCAGCGCCGACCTGGATGGGCACGGCGGTGACGGTCTGCAGCGAACCGGTGTCGGTCTGCACGTGCGCCGTCACGTTGAGGAACAGGCGGCCCTCGCGCGCCGGGACCACGGTAACCTGCTGGCCAGCGGTGCGCTCGTCATCGACGAACGCGAGCGACACCATGCGCTGCTGCGACTCCGGGAACGACATGGCGGTCGAATCGCTGCTGCCGTAACTCAGGCTGACCGGCGCGTCGCCGACGTTGGATTTCACTTTCAGGTCGATCGTCACCGGCTGCCCGACCACGGGGGTGCCGATGATGCGGTAGTCGATCCTGACCGGCCCCTGCGGCTTGCCCGTGACGCTCGATTTCTCGTCGGGCGTGAGGGCCGCGACGGGTGTCCCGGCAGTCGCGCCCTGCTCCGCCGAAACGGCCGGTTGTTCGCCGCCCCCGCCGCAGGCCGTGACGGTCGCGCCCGCAAGGGCCGCGGTAAGGAATGTCATCACTCGATTCATACTGATCACCTTGGCCGTCTATTGCACCGGCGTAAACGACACGTCGAAACACATGCGATCGGGAAAGCCCACGGGCGACTCGGGGTCGGCGTAGCGGAATTCCCGCAGGTCGGCGACGTAGGTGTCGGGACCCGACAGGACGCCGGTCGAGAACAACTCTTCGTTGGCCTCGCCGCTGTTACCGAAAGCGACGATCCGCCCGTTGCGGACAATGAACATGTCGGGGTCGCTCTGGTCGCGCTCGTCCAGCGGATCGTCCGGGGGCAGGTCACCGGTCGTCGTCGTGACGATGCGCACGTCGAAGTTTGAACTTGCGGCGACATTCAGCCGCAGGTAACGGAAAGTCGCCAGCTTGTTGCCGTCACCCGCGCCATCGAAATCGTCGTTCGAACAGATGTTCACGACCGTGCCGTCCATCGGCACGTCGACGTACAGCGGCAACACGTCGCGGCTCTGCTGCCCGTCGGGGCTCGCGTCGTTGAGTTCACCGGCGCCCCACTTGTCGAAGCCGGGCGTCATGTCCTCGCGCACGAGTTGCGAATCGAGGAACGCCTGGTCCGCGGGCGGCAACGAGGACCGCAGTTCGGATGCAAACGAGAACACGGTGGTGAACGTCTCGGTGAACGCCTGCGGCCCCACCATCGTCTCGTAGATGGGCGCGAACCCGATGGACCCCGTGTCGGCGCCGGTGTCGAGGCCTTCCGCCTCGTCGTCGGTCGTATCCCACAGGTCATAAATGAAGCGCAGGACGGAAATCTCGTCGTACCAGCCCTGTGCATCGTAGGCGCCCTTCTCGGTACCGATGCCGAAGCCGCCCGACGTACCGGCGGGGCCGGTGTCGCAATAGATCGGATTCTCGAGCGCGATGCCCGAGAGCGCCGTCGCCCAGCCTTCGCCGAAGGCAAGGCGCGCATCCAGCTTGTCGCCGACACCGTGAGGCCCGCCGGTCGAGTCGGAGCGCGCGAAGTTGTCTTCGAAATAATGGCCCCACTCGTGCACGATGACGTGATCGTCGAATTCCTCGGTGTCGACGGCGGCATCGCCGAGCAGGAACAGCGACGGGTTTGCAATGCCGTTGCGGTCGGGATCCGGCGTATAGAACGACGCGCCGAGATCGCCGGCATCGATATCGGAGGGACTCGCAATCGTGTTATTGACGCTCCAGTACGCGTCGAGCGGGCTGAAAACCGCATTCGGTTCGACGCTCAGGATTAACTGCATTGCCGTGTAGATGCTGTCGAGTACCGCAAACGGGGCAGCGGCGCGCGTGCCGGTATAGGCACCGGCGCTGGCATCCCAGCCCGTTCTCGCCGTCAGGTTGCGCGTCAACCCGGCCGCCGAGCCGGTGTTGAAATCGCTCACGATCGCGTACAGCGGACGATCGACCAGGGCCGGCGGGCTGGTGTCGCCGGGCTCGAGGACGTTGTCGCGAACCTCCACGTCCCAACTCGGCGATCCCGATTTCTTGAGTTCGGCGCGGACCCGGATGCGGACGTCGAGATTGGGCTCGATATCCGCAAACGAATAGCTGCCGTCCTCGCCCGATACCGTGCTCCCGAGTTCGCGGCTCGACAGGTCGACCAGCTGCACGGTGGCGCCGCGGATCGGCCTGACGGCCGTAGACGCGAAATCGAGGCCCTGGCAATTCAGGTTTGGCGGCACGAATTCGTAGGCCACGGTACCGGAAATCGTCACGCTCCCGGAAGGTGCAGGCGGCGGTGGCGGGGGTGGCGGTGGCGGGCTGGTACCGCCACCGTCGCTGCCTCCGCCGCCCCCGCAGGCAGCCAGCAGCAGCGCCGCGGCCGACAGGACCACGCTGCCCGGCCGGATGCGTTCGTCAAACAATCGATGCAAGAATTCCATAGCTGGGTAAAATCCCTTTGCTTCACGCCTGCCCTGTGACGGTACGAAGACGCCTCGTCAGCGAATAATACCGGCGCAGGCCGAATCGGAACAGAATCGGGCGCCCGCCCTCACATAATATTGTGCGATCCAGGTCCGTATTCGTGAGACCAGTATTGGTAGACTTTGCTCCCCGTTCCTGCGAACGACTCACAATTCTTTTAGCTTACAGGCGCCTGGGGACATTTTGCGCATGGGAAACAAAAAGTTACTGGTAACCGGCGGGGCCGGCTACATCGGCAGCCACGTGGTCCGGCAGCTCGGCGCGGCCGGTGAAGACGTCGTCACGCTCGACAACCTCTGCACGGGCTTCCGCGAGGCCGTCACGGCCGGGGAACTCATCGTGGGCGAGACCGGCGATGCCGCCCTGCTCGAGCGGATCTTCGCGGAGCACGAGATCGACACGATCATGCATTTCGCGGCCCACACGATCGTGCCGGAATCGGTCGCGGACCCGCTCAAGTACTACCGTAACAACACCTGCTCGAGCCGCACTCTGCTCGAGGCGGCGCAAAAACACGGCGTCCGGCACGTCGTCTTCTCGTCGACGGCCGCCGTCTACGGCATGCCCGAAGGCGGCAGGGCGGCCGAGGACTCGCCGACGGTGCCGATCAATCCCTACGGCACGTCCAAGCTGATGACCGAGTGGATGCTGCGCGACCTGGCGGACGCCGGCGGACCGGGTTACGTGGCACTGCGCTACTTCAACGTCGCGGGCTGCGACCCCACGGGCACGATCGGCCAGTCGACGCCAAAAGCGACCCTGCTGGTCAAGGTCGCCTGCGAAGCGGCGACCGGCCGGCGGCCGCAGGTATCGATCTTCGGCACCGACTATCCCACCCCGGACGGCACGGGGCTGCGCGACTACATCCACGTGGAGGACCTCGCGTCCGCCCATCTCGATGCGCTCACCTACCTGCGCAATGGTGGCGAGTCGACGACGCTGAACTGCGGCTACGGCCACGGCTACAGCGTCAGGGACGTGCTGCAGGCTGTCGAAAAGGCCAACGGCGCCGCGTTGAATATCGTCGAGGAACCCCGGCGGGCGGGCGACCCGCCCGAACTCGTGGCCGTCGCGGAGCGGGTCCGCTCGGTGCTGGGCTGGACGCCGCGGTACGACGACCTGGACACCATCGTCCGTACCAGCCTCGAGTGGGAGCGCAAGATCGCCACCCGCGACCCGGGCGCCTACTGGCCCGAGTGAGCACGCCCGTCCCGGTGCTACACTCCGCGCATGGAATTCCGCCGCCCAAGATCGCTTAACGGACTGATTCTCGTCGGGTTCGGTCTCGTTGCGTTGCCGCTCCTGGTGGCCGTGATCTGGGCGCTGGTGAACCTCGAC
>DATIUU010000290.1:0-15284 GCA_035466635.1 Woeseiaceae bacterium | reverse complement strand
TGTGCCATACTCGGGTCACCCGGGCCAACGCCGATCTTCGTGACACTTTTCCTCAAGAGCCTCCGACGATACCTGGCGCTGCTGCTGCAGCTGGTTCTGTCAGCGCGTCGCGACGGCCGGCGGCTCGCGGGTTTCCTCGTGGTGCTTGGCGCGTTTCCGCTGCTGCTGGTCGTCCAGCTTGTGCACTGGCTGACCTTCCTTCTGGACGAGATTTTCTACCGCGGCTACCGCGACGTGCAGGTGCGCGAACCGCTGTTCGTGCTCGGCCCGCCGCGCAGCGGGACCACCTTTCTGCACCGCGTGCTGTCCACGATGCCGGGCACGACGACATTCCGGACCTGGGAATGCCTGTTCGGTCTGTCCGTATCGTCGCGCAAGCTCCTGCTCGCCCTGGCGCGACTGGACCGCGCGCTCGGGCGCCCGGCGGAGCGGCTCGGTACCTGGCTCGGGCGATGGTTCCGCGGGCCGATGGACGACATACACCCGATCGCGCTCAACGAGCCCGAGGAAGACTTCCTGTGCCTGATGCCGCTGGCCGCCTGCTTCCTGCTCGTGGTGCCTTTTCCCCGAGCCACGTGGCTCTGGGAGATCGCACGGTTCGATTCCTCGCTCGATGAGGACGAGAAGCGGCAATTGCTCGGCTGGTACCGCCGCTGCATCCAGAAGCACCTGTATGTTTTCGGTACGGACAAGCGGTTGCTGTCCAAGAACGCGTCGTTCTCCGGGATGGCCGAGGCATTGCTCGGCGAGTTTCCGGACGCCCGCATACTGTTCACGAGCCGCGACCCTGTCGCGGTCGTGCCCTCGCAGCTCAGTTCCCTGCGCCCTGCCCTCGAGGCCTGTGGGTTCGCGGAATACCCGGCCGAACTCAGGGACGGTCTCGTCGACCTGCTGCATTATTATTACGAGCACCTCGCTGCCGTGGCCGCACGCAACCCGGACAGGATGGCACTGCTTTACAACGACGCCCTGCGGAACCGCCTCGCGGATGCCGTCATCGAATCGCTCGAGTCGGTCGGGGTCGACATCCCCGATGACTTCCGGGAAGGGCTGCTGCTAATGTCGTCGGCTTCCCGCGATCACCGATCGGCCCACGAGTACTCGCTGGCGCAATTCGGTCTCAGCGCCGAATACATCGCCGCGCGCTTCGAACGGGTGTACACCTTGTACCAATTTGGCCGGCAATCAGAACCGGGAGGCGAAACGCAATGAACGAAGCTGTCGCGGCCGACCAGGTCCGGGCCCTGGACGCCTACATGGATGCGCCGGATCCGGCACCCGACCCGGATTCCGGGCCGGTCGTGATCGTGTCGGATTCGTTGCCGGAACGAAACGGGGTCGGCGCGTACTACTGGGACCTCCTCGGCCTCCTCGAAGAGGCCGGCTGCGACGCGACCATGCTCTGCCCCTCCGAGAAGCGGCCGACATTGCTGCGATTTCCGTTGCCGGGCGACCCCACCCAGCGTATCTGGATCCCGTCACTGTCGAGATTCCGGCGAGTCATGAAGCAGTGCCGGCCGCGCACGATCATCGTCGCGACCCCCGGCCCCTATGGCCTGCTCGGAGCATGGTGGGCGCGGCGCCTCGGGGCAAAGCTCGTCGTCGGCTTCCACACCCATTTCTCCGGCGTCACGGATCTCTACCAGAACCGCTTCCTGCGGGCTTTCAGCCGCTTCTATTTCAGCATCGCGGACAGGATTCTGTTCCGCTACGGCGACCTGGTGCTCGCCAACTCCGAAGCCATGGTCGACCTGGCACGCAGCCTCGGGGCGCGCGAGGTCGGCGTCATGGGCACGCTGCTGCCGGGCGATTCGCTCCACGACCCGTGCCCGCCCGCGAGCGGCGAATTCCGCCGCGTGATTTTCGCCGGGCGGCTCGCGCCGGAGAAGCGCGTGCAGACCGTCATCGACGCAGCGCGGCAACTGCCCGGCATCGACTTCACGATCGCGGGAGACGGCCCGCTGAAGAACCAGGTCGAACAGCAGGCCGCCGGCATACCGAATCTCGAATTCCTCGGCTGGGTGTCGCGCGAGCGGCTGCTCGCCGAGATGGACAGGGCCGACATGCTGCTGCTGAACTCCGTGGTCGAGTCGTTCGGCACCGTCGCACTCGAGGCCATGGCACGCGAGCGGCTGGCGCTGGTATCGAGCACCTGCGGTATCGTCGAATGGCCGGACCTCGTCGACAACCTCTACCAGGTCGGCGGCGACGAATCGCTGGCTGATGCCATTCGCCGTGTCGCCGCGCTGCCGCCCGAGTCTCGCGCGGCGACGGCGCGGGCAGCGCGACGTGCGGCTCTGCGCCTGAATCGCGGCAGCCTGCTGCACTGGCTCCACGTCATTCGCTCGCGGGAGGGATCGCCTGTTGCCCGGTCGTGACGCCATCCCCCCGGCGCGCCAGCTGCTGCTATCCATCCACGACGTCATGCCCGGCACGCTCGCGCATGTCGAACACGTCGTGTCCGAGCTGGCGAACCGGGGCCTCGGCACGGTGACCCTGCTGGTGGTGCCCGGCAGCGGCTGGACGCCCGATTCGTTGCGGCGCCTGCGCACGCTGGCCGAGGGCGGTACGGAACTCGCGGGGCACGGCTGGCGGCACACCGTCGACGACATTCGTGGCCTGCGCCACCGCCTGCACAGCCTGCTGATATCGAGAAACGTGGCGGAACACCTGGCCCTGACACGCTCCGGGATCCGCGCGCTCATCACTCGTTGTTTCGAGTGGTTTGCGGCCAACGACCTGCCGGAACCCTTGCTCTACGTGCCGCCGGCGTGGGCCATGGGCCCGATTGGCAAGCACGACCTCGACCGGTTACCCTTCTGCCAGTACGAGACGCTCGCGGGCATCTACAGTTCGAAGGCGCGGGCGTTCCGCCGCATGGCCATGACGGGCTTCGAGGCGGACACGGCGTTTCGCGCGGTGTCCTGCAGGGTCTGGAATTCTGTCAATGCGGGAGCGGCCGGCACGTCGAGGCCGATCCGGGTCGCCATTCATCCTCGCGACCTGGAACTCCTGCTCGCCGCGGACCTGCGGCGCTTTCTCGACCGCGGCGGACGTGCACTCTCTTACCGAGACATCGATTTTGACAACTAGCCGGAGGACATCGTGACAACCGTACTGGTAACGGGCGCAAACAGGGGAATCGGGCTGCAGCTATGCAGGCAACTCGCCGCGCGCGGCGACGAGGTGATCGCGGTCTGCCGGGAGACCACGGACGAGCTGTCCGACCTCGGGGTCCGCGACATCGATGGTATCGACGTCGGCAGCGGTACCGCTGTCGAGACGCTGCGCCAGGAACTCGACGACCAGCCGATCGACGTGCTCATCAACAACGCCGGGATACTGCTGCGGGACGCATTCGGCGACATCGACTACGACGCCATGGCGGAGCAATACCGCGTCAATACGCTCGGGCCCCTGCGGGTCACCGAGGCGCTCGCGGACAACCTCCACGAAGGTTCGAAGGTCGCCATCGTGTCCAGCCGCGTCGGCTCCATCGCGGACAACGGTTCGGGCGGCAATTACGGTTACCGGGCCTCGAAGGCGGCCGTCAACATGGTCGGCACGAACCTGAAGCACGAGCTCGAGCCGCGCGGCATCGCGGTCGCCCTCCTGCACCCGGGGCTGGTCGCCACGGACATGACCGGCGGCAGCGGCATCGACCCGGCCGAATCCGCGCGCGGTCTCATCGAACGTATCGACGAACTCACGCTCGAGAATTCGGGGGGATTCTGGCATGCCGAGGGCTATACCCTGCCCTGGTAATGGTAGAATCACGGTCAATATTCTGAGGGAGATGCACCCATGCAGGACAACCTGAGCTACCAGGCGCCGGTCGCACAACTGGCTGCGGAAGACCGCTCGCAGTTCATCTGGAAGTGCTACGCACACGTCATCGGAGCGGTCCTGGCATTTGCCGCGGTATCCGCCTACCTGTTCACGAGCGGCATCTCTGAGCGCATCGCGGCACCGATGCTCGGCAACTGGCTGCTGGTACTCGGTGCCTTCATGCTGGTCGGCTGGGGCGCATCGCACACGGCGCATCGCGTGAAATCGACCGGCGCCCAGTACGCCGCGCTGGCTGTTTTCGTGTTTGCCGAGGCCATCATCTTCGCGCCGTTGCTGTTCATCGCCGAACTCAAGGCACCCGGCACGATCGACAGCGCCGCCGGCGTAACGGTCCTCGGCTGCATCGGGCTCATCGCCACGGCGATGATCACCGGCAAGGATTTCTCCTTCCTGCGCGGCCTGCTGGTCTGGGGCTTCTTCGTGGCCATCGCGATCATCATCGCCGGTGCCCTGTTCGGCTTCGCGCTCGGCACCTGGTTCTCGGTGGCGATGATCGCGTTTGCCGGTGCCGCGGTGCTCTACGACACCTCCAACATCCTGCACCACTACCCGCAGGACAAGTACGTCGCCGCATCACTGCAGCTGTTCGCGTCCATCGCGCTCATGTTCTGGTATGTGCTGCAGCTCTTCATGAACCGCGACTAGCCGAACCCGGACCGAAACGTCCGCCGAAAAGGGCCCGATCCCGGGCCCTTTTTGTTGTAGTCTCATCCGCTGGCAAAAAACGACAAGGCGCGGCCCATGCAGAAGCGCGGCATCAACATCGATTCGCTGGCACTGATCTTCTCGTTCATTATCGCTGCCCAGCTGATGTCCTACGTCATCACGCAGGGTACGTTCGAACGCACGCCATTCCCCGAAAACCCGAATCGCATGATGGTCGTTCCCGGCACCTATGCGCCGGTTACCGCCGAGGAATCGGTTACCCTGCCCGCCTGGCATTCCCTGATTGCCATCACCAATGGCCTCGCCAATGCACAGGACATCATTTTCCTGATCTTCATCGTCGGCGGCGTCATCGAGGTGCTGCGCAGGACCGGCGCGATCGATGCGGCATTGCACGGAGCCGTCGAGAAGCTCGGACACAGCCCCTGGATACTGATTCTCGGCTGTTTCGCGATGTTCAGCCTGGGCTCGTTCACGATCGGGATGGGCGAGGAGTACGTGCCCCTGATCCCGATTATCGTCACGATGTCGCTGGCAATGCGCATGGATGCCGTCGTTGCGATGGGCATGGTATGGATCCCCTACGGCATTGGCTGGGGGTGTGCGGGCATCAACCCGTTCGGTGTGTTGATTGCCCAGAACATCGCCGGGGTACCGTTGACCTCAGGGTGGGAGTTCCGGCTCGTCATGATGACGGCTTTCCTGGCGCTCGGCTTCCACCACCTGTACCGCTATGCACGCCGCGTCCAGCAGGACCCGTCGCAAAGCCTCGTCGCCGACGTGGATTACAGCACCGGCTTCGAGCCGCCGCACGATATCCGCATGACGCGTGCGCGAGCCGCAATTCTCGCCGTCTTCCTGCTGGGCATCGCGTTTTTCGTCTACGGCGCTGCAGAGTTCGGCTGGTACATCAACGAACTGAATGCCGTTTTCTTCGCCATCGGCATAGCCGCCGCCGTCATCGCACGAATGGGTCCCGCGGAAACGAGCCGCAATTTCCTCGAGGGCGCTGCGAGCATGACGGCGCCGGCACTGATTGTCGGGTTCGCCCGCACGATCGAGGTCGTGCTCCAGGACGGCCAGATCATCGACTCGATCGTCCATTCCATCGCCGGCCTGCTCGACGGCATGCCGTCCGAAGTGTCGGCAATCGGGATGCTCGTCGTGCAGTCGATCTGCAATTTCTTCATCCCTTCCGGCTCGGGACAGGCGTTTGTCACGATGCCGATCATGTCACCGCTGGCGACACTGACCGGCGTGCCGCAGCAAACAGCAGTGCTCGCCTTCCAGTTCGGCGACGGCTTCACCAACATGATCGTACCCACCAGCGCGCTGGTCGTCGGTGCGCTTGCCCTGGGTAAAGTGCCCTACGCGGCCTGGTTCCGATTCGTCGCGCCGCTGATGCTCAAGATCCTGCTGCTCGCCGCCGCGTTCCTGGTGTTCTCGATCCACTTCGGCAGCGCCGTGGGACTCTACTAGCCGGACAGAGAAATCACCTCGAGCCCGCCCATGTAGGGCCGCAGGACCCCGGGCACGCGGATGCTGCCGTCTTCCTGCTGGTAGTTTTCCATGACGGCGATCAGCGCCCTGCCGGCGGCAACGCCCGAACCGTTCAGCGTGTGGATCAGCTCCGGCTTGCCCGTCTCGGGATTGCGGCGCCGCGCCTTCATGCGGCGCGCCTGGAAGTCGTTGTAGTTGCTGCAGGACGAGATCTCGCGGTAGCGGTCCTGCCCCGGCAGCCACACCTCGATGTCGTAGGTCTTGGTCGAGCCGAAGCCGATATCGCCGGAACACAGCACGACGACCCGGTACGGCAGCTCCAGTTTCTGCAGGATCACCTCGGCATGCCCGGTGAGTTCCTCGAGCGCGGCCATCGAGGCATCGGGTGCGACGAATTGCACGAGCTCGACCTTCTCGAACTGGTGCTGGCGAATCATGCCGCGGGTATCCTGGCCGTGGGAGCCTGCCTCCGAGCGGAATCACTGCGTGTGGGCGACGTAGCGAACCGGCAGCGCGTCGGCGTCGTAGATGCCGTCCGCCGCGAGATTCGTCACCGGGACCTCGGCCGTGGGGATGAGGTAGAACGGCGATTCGTCGATCGTCTTGAACTGGTCCTGTTCGAACTTCGGCAGCTGGCCGGTACCGAACAGTGCCGCGCTCTTGACGAGGTACGGCACGTAGGTTTCCGTGTAGCCGTGTTCCCCTGTATGCGTGTCGAGCATGAGCTGGATGAGGGCGCGCTGCAGCCGCGCGAGCTGCCCCTTCATGACGACGAAGCGCGCGCCGGAAATCTTGCTCGCAGCTTCGAAATCGAGCAGCCCGAGACCTTCCCCGAGCTCGATATGGTCGCGTGGCGCGAAGCCGAGTTGCGGCGGTTCGCCCCACCGGCGCACCTCGGTGTTGTCGTCTTCGCTATCCCCGGTCGGCACGTCGTCGGACAGCAGGTTCGGCAGGCCCAGTTCGATGTCGCGCAGGTGCCCCTGCACTTCCTGCAGCGAGGCCTCGCTCGCCTCGAGCCGGTCACCGAGGTCGTTCACGGCTGCGAGCAACGGCCCGATATCCTCGCCCTGCGCTTTCGCCTTGCCGATACGCTTTGCGCTCGCGTTGCGTTCGCCCTGCAGCTGCTCGGTCTCGACCTGCAGCGCCTTGCGGCGTTCTTCCAGTGCGAGGTAGGCATCGGCGTCGAACTGGAAGCCGCGGCGCGCGAGGTTCGCGGCCACCTCGGCGGTCGACTGACGTAGAAGTTTGGGATCGATCATCGTACTGCCTGTTGCTTTCGCTCACGTGCGCGGCGCTCGATATCCTCGAGCTTTTCCCTGATGCGAATTTCGAGACCCCGCGCAACGGGATGATAATACTTCGCCGGCTGCATGTCCTCGGGAAAGTAATTTTCGCCTAGCGCGACACCGTCCTCTTCGTCGTGCGCGTAACGATACGCGTCGCCGTAACCGAGTTCCTTCATGAGCCGTGTCGGCGCATTGCGCAGGTGCATGGGGACCTCCAGAGACCCCTTGTCCCTGGCGTCGCGCATGGCGGCGCCGAACGCGGTGTAAACGGCATTGCTCTTGGCCGCACACGCCAGGTAGACGACGGCCTGGGCAATCGCCAGCTCGCCTTCGGGACTGCCGAGGCGCTCGTAGACTTGCCACGCATTCAGCGTCAGCTCCAGGGCGCGCGGGTCGGCGTTACCCACGTCCTCGGACGCGACGCGGATCAGGCGGCGCGCGATGTACAACGGATCGCAACCGCCGTCGAGCATGCGTGACAGCCAGTACAGCGCCGCATCCGCGTCGGTACCGCGGATCGACTTGTGCAGCGCCGAGATCTGGTCGTAAAAGTACTCGCCCTTGTTGTCGAAGCGGCGGCGGCTGCCGGAGGCGACCTCTTCGACGATCGCGTCGCTGATGATGCCGTCTTCGGCCAGATCGGCCGCCAGTTCGAGCAGGTTCAGCGCCCGTCGCGCATCGCCGTCAGCCGCCTGCGCAATCACCTGCAGCGCGTCATCGCCGATCGCGTAACGCCCGCCGAGGCCCCGCGCTTCGTCGGCCAGCGCACGGCGCAGCACCGCGGCGAGATCGTCCTGCGTCAGGGCGCGCAGCACGTAGACCCGCGCACGCGACAACAGGGCATTGTTGAGTTCGAACGACGGGTTCTCGGTCGTCGCGCCGATGAACGTCAGCGTGCCGTCCTCGACGTACGGCAGGAACGCATCCTGCTGCGCCTTGTTGAAGCGGTGCACCTCGTCGAGGAACAGCACGGTACCGCGGTTGCTCCGCTGCCGTTGCTGTTCGGCTTCCGCCACGGCCGCGCGGATATCCCTGACCCCCGCCATGACGGCGGACAGGGCGATGAAATGCGAATCGGTCGTGGTCGCGAGCATCCGCGCCAGCGTGGTCTTGCCCGTGCCGGGCGGCCCCCAGAAGATCATCGAGTGCACGCGGCCCTGGCCGATGGCTCGCAGCAACGGCTTGCCCTCGTCGAGGAGGTGACGTTGCCCGGAAAACTCCTCCAGCGACAACGGCCGCATGCGATCGGCCAGCGGACGATCCGCCGGCGCCGTGCCGTTGCCGGAAAACAGGTCAGCCAAGACCCGCATCCCCGCCGCGCGCCAGGTAGCGGTCCTCGAAACGCTGGCTCCAGCCGCCGGCGCCTGCGAGGCCGATTACGAGACCGATCACGATGCCGGCGACGTCGGCGCCGATGTCCAGCCACTCCGCCGAGCGGTAGCCGACGGCCCGCTGGCAGATCTCGATGAGCACGCCGAAGCCGACGAGTCCCGCTGCGATGCGCCAGTAGGCCGCGCGCCGGTACTGCCCCGCGAACCACACGGCAAGCAAGGCGAATGCCGCCACGTGGGCCCACTTGTCGAGGTGCGCCAGCCAGCTTTCCATCCGCACCCGATCGGGCCAGAACCAGATAGCCGGCAGCAGGGCGCTCGCGAGCACGAGCAGCAGCAGGGCCGCGCTCGCGGCCTGCCATCGGAGCGCATAGCGCAAGGGCAGCATCAATCGCCTGTGAGGTCGGCTGTTACCGGTTTGCCGACGACGTCCACGTCATCCGGCACGGCAAATTGGAAGCGCGCGGCGTCGATCGGTTCGTTCACCGCGACGTTTTTCAGCAGCACGACGGTCGTTTGCTCGAGGTTGTCGAAGAACACCATGCGGCTGAGCCGGCCATCCTCGAACCCGAGCTCCATCCGGCGAAAGCCGCTCTCGGTATCGACGGGCAACAGCCTGACCCAGGTGACGCCGTTCTCCGTGAAGCTGCCGTCGTGCTCGAACTGGTCCATCGCCTTGCCGGAGCCGCCAAGCAGCAGCGCCGGCGTGTTGGCGAGCGCTTCAGCCTGCGGCTTTACGGTGACCTGTTCGAGATCGACGTCGTAGCTCCAGATGTTGGCGCCGTCGGCCACCAGCCATTGTTCGTAGGGCGCCTCGTACACCCAGCGAAAGCGGCCCGGCCGCTGGATCTCGAGGGTGCCGCTGGTCTTCTCCAGCATGAATCCATCGGGATCGATGAGCGATTGCTCGAAATCGGCTGAGAACGTCACCACGTCGTTGACGAACGCGTTGACGAGCGCTTCGCCGTCGTCCGTAACCGGCTGCGCGGCGCCAGCCGCGCCGATGAACAGCAGCCCGGCTATGAATAAGCGGTGTCTACTCAATTCGAATCAGTCCTCAGCCGCTGCCGCCGGCACCAGGATTTCGCGCGACCCGTTGGGCTGCAGCGGGCCCACGAGACCGGCCGCTTCCATCGATTCGACCATCCGCGCCGCCCGGTTGTAGCCGATCTTCAATCGTCTCTGCACACCCGAGATCGACGCCTTGCGCGTCTCCATGACGACCTGCACCGCCTGGTCGTACAGCGGGTCCTGCTCCGCATCGGCGCTGTCGAGCGGCGCCGGGTCGATGCCGGTCAGTCCCGGTGTTGGACTGTCGGGACCCTCGAGAATTTCATCGATATAGCGCGGTGAGCCACTCTTTTTGAGGTGCCGGACCACGGCATGGACCTCGTGATCGGCGACGAACGCGCCGTGCACGCGGACCGGCATCGAGGTGCCCGGGGGCAGGTACAGCATGTCGCCGTGCCCCAGCAGGTTCTCGGCGCCCTGCTGGTCGAGGATCGTGCGCGAGTCGACCTTCGCCGATACCTGGAACGCGATGCGCGTGGGCACGTTCGCCTTGATCAGGCCGGTGATGACGTCGACGGAGGGCCGCTGGGTCGCGAGCAGCATGTGGATGCCCGATGCCCGCGCTTTCTGCGCGAGCCGCGCAATGAGCTCCTCGACCTTCTTGCCGACGATCATCATCATGTCCGCCAGCTCGTCGATGATCACGACGATGAACGGCAGCGGCGTCAGCGTCGGGTGCTCGACCGGCTTGTCCTCGTCCTCGAAGGGCGGCGGCGTAAACGTCGGATCCTTGATGGGTTCGCCCGCGGCGATCGCCTCGTTGACCTTGCGGTTGTAACCGCCGATGTTGCGCACGCCGAGCGAGGCCATCAGCCGGTAACGACGGTCCATCTCGGCGACACACCAGCGCAGCGCGTTGGCCGCTTCCCGCATGTCGGTCACGACCGGCGTCAGCAGATGCGGTATGCCCTCGTAAACGGACAACTCCAGCATCTTGGGGTCGATCATGATCAGGCGCACCTGCTCGGGCTGCGTCTTGTAGAGGATGCTGAGCACCATGGCGTTGATCGCGACCGACTTGCCGGAGCCGGTCGTACCGGCGATCAGCAGGTGCGGCATGCGCGCGAGGTCCGCGACGACCGAGTTGCCGCCGATGTCCTTGCCGAGTGCCAGCGTGAGCGGCGAGACGACCTTGTCGTAGGCCTCCGATTTGAGGATTTCGCCGAGCGTTACCAGCTGCCGGTTCTCGTTCGGTATCTCGAGCCCCACGAACGACTTGCCGGGGATCACCTCGACGACGCGCACGCTGACGACGGACAGCGAGCGCGCGAGGTCCTTGGCGAGATTGACGATCTGGCTGACCTTCACGCCCGGCGCCGGATCGAGTTCGAAACGCGTGATCACCGGGCCCGGTGAGACCGACTTGACCTCGACCTCGATGCCGAAATCGCGCAGCTTGATCTCCACCAGGCGCGACATCGCCTCCAGGGACTCCTCGGAATAGCCCCGCTTCTGCGCGGGCGGATCGTCGAGCAGCGACAGCGGCGGCAATTCGCCGGCCGTCGGCGGCTCGAACAGCGGCACCTGGCGCTCGCGCTCCGCTCTCGCGCTGGGCTCGAGCGCCGGGATGACGGGCTCGATCCGCGGCGGCGGACGGCTGGCCTTGCGCTTTTTTTCGACCTCGATGATGTCGGCCCGCGCCGCCTGCTGCCGGCGCCCTTCCGCGCGGTCGCGGAGTTCACCGAACCTGACCTGCGCCTTCTCGAACGCGAGCAGGCACCAGCGGCCGATGCGGTCCATGATGCTGAACCACGAAATGCCGAGGAACAGCGAGACCGAGGCGACCCACAGCACGAACAGCAGCGTGCTCGCGCCGAGCAGCTTCATGACCGACTCGAGGCTGTGGCCCACGACCTGCCCGACGATGCCGCCGGCCGTCTCGTTGAACCCGACCGGCGAGAAATGCAGCGTGGAAAGCGCGCAACTGGTGATCAGGGTGGCGAGGAAGCCGCCGAATCGCAGCACGAAGTCCATCGTCGTGAGCGCCTGTTGCGTCCTTTGTTCGCGGTACAGCATCCAGCCCAGGTAGAACACCATCACCGTGAACAGGTAGGCCGGGCGCCCGAAGAAATTGAACAGCAGGTCGGCGACCAGCGCACCGACCCGGCCGATGCCGTTCTGGATTTCCGCGTCCGCGGTGGCCTGGCTGAAGCCCGGATCCGCCGGATCGTAGGTGAACAGCGCGAACCACAGGATGAAGGCCAGCGCCCCGAAAACGTACAGCGCGCCTTCTCGCAGGGCCCGGTGCACCTGGGCGGACAATCCGGTCTCAGGCCGGGACGTTTTGCGGGCTTTTGCCATGATTAAGGTAAAGTGTAACGAATAGCTCTTAGTAATATGATTTCAAAGAACTATAGCAGACTCGAAACCCATTCTGGTGCAAGCGGCACGACGCGCGCAAGCGAGCTCGTCCGCGCCAATCCGCCGTCCGGCCGCGATTATGGATGCTCATCGGTTCCGATTTCCCTACACTAGCCCAAGGACTCGATGACGCCGTCGACAGCCTTGAAAACCTGCGGCTCGAGCCACAGGTCGCGACGCTGGTCGGTCATCAAACTCTAGAAATTCGCCAGGGGCAAATTATACATGAGCGATTTGAAGCATTGCCGGGTTCTGATACTGGGCTCCGGCCCCGCCGGTTATTCCGCGGCCGTGTACGCGGCGCGCGCCAACCTGGATCCCGTCATCATCACCGGCGTCGAGCAGGGCGGCCAGCTCATGACCACCACGGATGTCGACAACTGGCCGGGCGACGTCGAGGGATTGCAGGGACCAGAGCTGATGGACCGTATGCTGCGGCACGCACAGCGCTACGACACCGAGATCATCAACGACCACATTCACACCGCGAACCTGTCGTCGCGCCCGTTCCGGCTCGACGGCGATTACGGCAGCTACACCTGCGATGCGCTGATCATCGCGACCGGCGCGACCGCGAAGTACCTCGGCCTGCCGTCGGAGGAGGCCTTCAAGGGCCGCGGCGTGTCGGCGTGCGCGACCTGTGACGGTTTCTTCTACCGCGGCAAGGAGGTCGCCGTGATCGGCGGCGGCAACACCGCCGTGGAAGAGGCACTGTACCTGAGCAATCTCGCCTCCAGGGTCACGCTCGTGCACCGGCGCGATGCACTGCGCGCGGAGAAGATCCTGCAGGACAGGCTGTTCGAGCGCGAACAGGAGGGCAAGGTCGACATCCGCTGGAACCACGTGCTCGACGAAGTACTGGGCGATGCAACCGGTGTTACCGGCATACGCATCCGCAGCACGGCGGGCGAATCGCAGGCACAGGACATCGACCTGGAGGGCGTATTCATCGCCATCGGGCACAGCCCGAATACGAGCCTGTTCGAGGACCAGCTCGAGATGCGTAACGGCTATATCGTCGTAAGATCCGGGCTCGACGGCGATGCGACGGCGACCAGCGTGCCGGGCGTCTTCGCCGCCGGCGACGTGGCCGATCATGTCTACCGGCAGGCGATCACGTCCGCCGGCGCCGGCTGCATGGCCGCGCTGGACGCGGAAAAGTACCTCGATGCCGCCGCAACCGGCGAGGAGTTGTCGAGCGGCGACGCAGCCGCCTGAAACGCCGACCGGAGCATGCGGCTCACCGTCCACGACGCCATTGCCGACATCACGCCGGAGGCGTGGAACCGCCTTGCGGGCGACGCCTGCCCTTTCCTGCGGCATGAGTTTCTGCTGGCCGCCGAGCAAACGGGCTGCGTATCCGCGGATGCGGGCTGGGCGCCGCGCCACCTCGTCGTCGAGCGCGACGGCCGGCCGGTCGGCGCCATGCCGCTGTACCAGAAGGAGCACTCCTGGGGCGAGTTCGTATTCGACTGGGCCTGGGCACGCGCCTACGAACAGGCCGGGCTCCGCTACTACCCGAAACTCGTCTCGGCGGTGCCGTTCACGCCCGCGCCGAGCCGCCGCCTGCTGCTCGCCGATCGCGATGACGCGGCGGCTGCGCGCGCGCTCATCGACGGTGCCATCGCGCTCGCGGAGCGCACGGAGTGTTCGTCCCTGCACGTTCTGTTCCCGACTGCGGATGAGCTTCCGCTGTTCCGCGACGCGGGACTGAAGCTGCGCAAGGACTGCCAGTTCCACTGGCACAATCGCGGCTATGCCGACTTCGAGCAGTTTCTGCAGACGTTCACGGCGTCGAAGCGCAAGAAGGCACGCCGCGACCGCCGGCGGGTCAGCGAAACCGGCATTCGATTCCGCCGCCTCAAGGGCGGCGAACTGGACATGCGCACCTGGGAACAGGTCTACCGCCTGATCAGCGTCACCTTCATGCGGCGCGGCTCGCTGCCCTACTACAACCTCGATTTCTTCCTGCGAATCGGCGCATCATTGCCCGACAACGTCCTCGTCATCGTCGCCGAATTGCAGGCCGAACCGATTGCGGCCGCCGTATTCTATGAAAGTCCGACCGCGCTGTACGGCCGCTACTGGGGCAGCAACGGTCATCACAACGCGCTGCACTTCGAAACCTGCTACTACCAGGGTATCGACTATTGCATCGAGAAGGGGCTGCAGCTGTTCGAGCCGGGCACGCAGGGCGAACACAAGATCAGTCGCGGGTTCGCTCCGCAGACGACGTGGTCCGCGCACTGGCTGGCGCATCCGCGGTTCCTATCGGCGGTCGAGGATTACCTGGAGGAAGAAGCCCGCTACGTCGACCGCTACATCGAATCGGTCGACGCGCGCAGCCCCTACCGCGACGACGACCCGACCGAGCACTCGTGACCGGCAACAACCGCATCGCGTGGATTTCGCCGCACGACCCGCCGGAGGCGTTTCCCGACATCGGCCGCGCGATGCGGGAACCCGACGGCCTGCTGGCGGCCGGCGGCGACCTCGGCAGCCGGCGCTTGCTGGCTGCCTACCGCCTCGGGATATTCCCCTGGTACGGGCCGGGCCAGCCGATTCTCTGGTGGTCGCCGGATCCGCGCTGCGTCCTGTTTCCCGGCACGTTTCACGCGTCACGGCGGCTGCGCCGCGAGCTCCGCGGCAGCGACGCCGAGATCCGCTTCAATACCTGTTTCGACGCCGTGGTGGCCGCGTGTGCCGAACCGCGGCCGGGGCAGGACGGCACCTGGATCGTGCCGGAGATGATGGCCGCCTACTCGCGGCTGCACGCCGAGGGCTGGGCGCATTGCGTCGAGGTATGGCAGCAGGATGCCCTGATCGGCGGCCTGTACGGGGTGGCGATCGGCCGCGTCGTCTTTGCCGAGTCGATGTTCAGCCGGCGCAGCAACGCCTCCAAGTACGCACTTTACGCGTTGTCTCAGCTCCTCAAGGAACGGAAGTTCGAGCTGATCGACTGCCAGGTGATGTCCGAACACCTGACCACGCTGGGCGCGGTCCTCCTGCCGCGCGCCCGGTTTGCCGACATGCTGGCGGCGGGCTGCGATCCCGCGGAGCGATTCATGGACTGGCCCGACGAGCCACTCCGCGCCAGCGCAATCGAGTCGATCGGCGCGGACGCTGCGTTGCAATAGTGCGGCCGTTTCTGCACAATTCGCGGGCCCTAGCACTCAGAGACAGGACAACTTGGCCAAAGAAGACGCCATTCAGATGGAAG